>QHVI01000144.1 GCA_003223515.1 Candidatus Angelobacter sp. Gp1-AA117 | reverse complement strand
CAGCAGGGTTCTGAAGATGATGAGGAAGATCAACCTCCCGCCGAGACAGTGCAGCCGCCTCCGCCTGTGCAGCCACCGCCCATCCAGGCGCCGCAGCAGGCCGGCGACAGCCCCAAGACCACTCAGCAATTGCTGGAAGAGCTGAAACAGATGCAACAGCAACAGCAACAGCAACAGCAGCAACAGCAACCCGTGAATCCGAATGGAAATCCGGAGACCGCGCCCCTGAAACAGGGTACTCCACAGCAGCAGGGGGTACCGATGATCAGGCCAAAGATGCCCCCGCTTTAGTTCATCGTAAACAGTTTATTTACCGCAAAAAGCGCGTTAAGGACACAAGGGCATCAGTGTCTCAAAGCAAACCACGGAAGACGCAGCGCAGAGAGCGCAATCAAAACGAAAATCCTTATGGAGCGCAGCCGCCCCCGGCTGCGGGGATAAATCTTTCGAGGAGCCGGAAGCTTGGCTTACTTCGTTCAGGGGACGTAATTAGAGAAGAATTAACTGCCTGATGCAGATGTAACAATCACGGCTGTTGCCGGGGCGGTGACTTGCTGTGGCTGTGGCCTGTGTGCCATTGCTCTCAGAATCCCCATAATCACTGCGTAGCCGCAGGCGATGCCGAAGGTAAGTGCCGCAACAATCGTGAACAGGACGGTGCTGGAAGCCAATAATGTTCTCATCGTTCCATCTTCTAAGATGATGATTGTGAGTACCCGGTTGGTCTGCTCGGGTACCCCTGGATTCTCATCCAAACCCAGCGAAATGTCAGTATTACAGGTGTCGCTGTCCGCTGGTAACAGCATCATGGCCTTCGGTCATCCAACGCGCAAGATGACCTCAGTCATTAAGGTTTAACAAGCCGGAGCTTCAGGGCTTCGTTGTAACCCCCTGGTGCTAAAGCATCGACGCTCAGACGCTCCATCCACATCAAGGCAGGCGCCTGCTTTGCGCCGGGTATATTGATTAGGTGTAATTCCATCCCTCGCATTTGAAAAGTAACCATCTGGTTTCTTTTTTAGGGCCTCCTGCGGAAATCGTTTGTGGCTGCGCGTTTTGATGGCAGCCGCGCAGGCTGTAAAATACGAAGTAGAGCTGCGCTTTCGCCTCTCCGGAGCGGTCTGTAAGGGTGCTCCTTTTGTGGTGCGAGGCTGTTCTGCCCAGTTTCAAACTTCAGGTACCCGGTTTCCATGGCAATCAGCAAGATCACGGTGCGCGGCGCCCGCCAGCACAACCTCAAAAACGTCTCGGTGGAGATTCCGCGCAATACCCTGACCGTAATCACAGGGCTGAGCGGCTCCGGCAAATCCTCTCTTGCCTTCGACACCATCTACGCTGAAGGCCAGCGCCGCTACGTGGAGACGCTCTCCGCCTACGCGCGCCAGTTTCTTGACCAGATGGAGAGGCCGGACGTGGATTCGATCGACGGGCTGAGCCCTTCCATCTCCATCGAACAAAAGACTACCTCCCGCAGCCCGCGTTCGACTGTAGGAACAATTACCGAAATTTACGACTATTTACGCCTGCTGTATTCCTCCATTGGCGTTCCTCATTGCCCGCAATGTGGAAAACCGATCAGCCGCCAGTCGGCGGAGCAGATTGTGCAAAGAGTCATGCAGCTTAAACCCGAAGAGCGGGTCATGGTTCTGGCCCCGCTGGTGCGCGGACGCAAAGGCGAGTTCAAGCAGGAGATGGCCAAGCTGGTGCAGCATGGCTACGTGCGCGCCCGCATCGATGGCGAGCTGCGGCACCTGGATGAAGAGCTCGACAATATTCAGCTCGACAAGCGCAAAAACCACACCATTGAGGTAATGATTGACCGGCTGCTGGTGAAGCCCGGAATCGAGAAGCGCCTGGAGCAATCTATTGCCACGGCGATGAAGCTGGGGAATGGGCTGGTGCAGGTGTCCGTGGTAGGCGGGGAAGAGCATCTGTACTCATCGCGCATGGCCTGCCCCGATTGCGGCATCAACATTCCCGCGCTTGAGCCACGCTCGTTTTCTTTCAACAGCGTGTACGGAGCCTGCCCCGAGTGCAATGGGCTGGGCAGCAAGTATGATTTTGATCCGGCCAGGATCATTGTGGACTGGTCAAAGCCCCTGCTCGACGGCGGATTAGGGCCGGGTTCCGGCTCCAGCTATCTGCAGCGCATGCTGGAAATTGCGGCCGCCGCTTACAAAATTGATCTGGCTACGCCATTCGAGAATTTGCCGGCCAAGACCCAGAACCTGCTGCTCTTTGGCCCCGGAGAAAAGGATGCGCCGCGCGTCGGCTTCCGCGGGGTGATCGGCTTTCTCAAGCAGAATTTGGAAGAGGCCACATCAGAGACCTACCGCGACTGGATGCTGGGCTACATGTCGGCTACCAAGTGCCCGGTATGCCAGGGAAGGCGGCTGCGGCCTGAAAGCCTGGGTGTGAAGGTGAATGGATTTTCCATCTCTGACTTCACCGCCCAGCCGGTTTCGCGCGCCGCAGAGACGGCGGCGAAGATTCAGCTTAACGCGCGCGAGAAGCTGATTGCCGGGCGGGTACTGCATGAAATCTCAGAACGCCTGCAGTTCCTGGACGCCGTGGGGCTGGGTTATATATCACTGGATCGCTCGGCGGCTACGCTCTCCGGCGGGGAAGGGCAGCGTATACGGCTTGCAACGCAGATCGGGTCGAAGCTGCGCGGCGTTCTTTACGTGCTGGACGAGCCCTCTATCGGACTTCATCATCGCGATAACACGCGGCTCCTGCAGGCGCTGGAATCGTTGCGCGACCTGGGGAACACAGTGCTGGTGGTGGAGCACGACGAAGAGACGATTCTCCGCGCTGATTATGTGATTGATCTTGGACCCGGCGCAGGACTGCATGGCGGTGAACTGGTGGCCAGCGGCACACCGAAAGAAATCATGCGCCAGCCGCAGTCGCTCACGGGCCAATATATCTCCGGGGCGAAGACGATCTCAGCGCGCTTCGAACCGCGCGCTACCAACGGCAAAGCCATCGCCGTACTGGGGGCGCGGGAGAACAACCTGCGCAACGTGGATGTTACGTTTCCGCTGGGAGTGATCACGGTAGTGACCGGGGTCTCAGGCTCGGGGAAGTCCACGCTGGTGAATGACATTCTCTACAAGGCGCTTGCCAAACATCTGTACCGCTCGCGTGAAGAACCCGGAATGCATAAAGCTATCATGGGCGGCGAGCACATCGATAAGGTCATCAGGATTGACCAGTCACCCATTGGGCGCACTCCGCGTTCCAATCCGGCAACTTATACGGGAGTGTTCACGCATATCCGCGATCTCTATGCCATGCTGCCGGAGTCGCGCGAGCGCGGCTACAAGGCAGGACGGTTCTCCTTCAATGTCTCGGGAGGACGCTGTGAGCATTGCCAGGGTGAAGGCGAACGCCGCATTGAAATGAACTTCCTGCCGGATGTGTATGTGCTGTGCGAAGTGTGCGGAGGCAAGCGCTACAACCACGAAACTCTATCTGTGAAGTTTAAGGGCTACTCCATTGCCGACCTGCTTGAAACCTCAGTGGCCGATGCGCTGCCTATTCTGGAAGACATTCCCCAGATCAGGCAGAAGCTGAAGACGCTGGAAGATGTTGGACTGGGTTATATCAAGCTGGGGCAATCGGCAGTCACGCTCTCGGGCGGCGAAGCGCAGCGCATGAAGCTGTCCAAGGAGCTTTCCAAGCGGCAGACCGGGCGCACGCTTTACCTGCTGGACGAACCGACCACCGGCTTGCACTTCGACGACGTGAGCAAACTTCTAGAGGTGATTCATCGCCTCACCGATCTGGGTAATTCGGTGGTCATCATTGAGCATAATCTGGATGTAATCCGTAATGCCGACTGGATTATCGACCTGGGACCCGAAGGTGGTGAGGAGGGTGGAAGAATTGTGGCGCAGGGAACTCCAGACCAAGTTTCAAAAACCAAAAAGTCCTTTACCGGGCAGGCCTTGGCTAAGTATTTCATCAAGTTGTAAGCTGCTGATAATAGAAGGGTTGAGTGGGTTTTTGGAAAAACGATTACAAAATCCGGACAAAATAAATTTGTTGGAGTCATTTTCAGAACCTCCGGTAAAGTACTCCCAACCTTCTCCTTATACCTGGGCAAAATAAGGGGCAGCCAAAAAGGCTGCCCCTTCATCATTTTGGGCCTGCAAAGATCCGTTTCATCGCAAAGGGCGCGAAGGGCGCAAAGGGCGCAAAGTTCACAGCGTTGGCTCGCGCCAATTGGTTCCTGTTAAGCTGTGTCAGAGACACCGCCCAAGTGGAAATTCCCGATCCTGTTCCGCAGAACCAAGAGTGGCCGCCCTACGGCGAGGTGAGTACGCCTGTATTGCGGGAAAACCCGGTATGGAATCTTGTGGACGTGTCTTTTATCGCCTGCTTTGGCATTGTTTCCCAAGCCATCATGCTGTGGATAGCCATAGGCGTGGCTCATTCCATGGGGATCTTCCATGGAAAGACTGATCTCACCAGCAATGCACTGGTCGTGGTTCCTGCGCAGACCGTCGCTTATCTTCTGCTGATCGCCTTCATGGTGCAGATCGTGAAGGTGAAGTACGGGGCAGATTTCCTGGAGGCCCTCCATTGGAACCCGCCTCCTTTTACCTCGGCGCTGGTTGGGGTGGCCGCCGGGTTTGGCTGTGCCTTCCTGTCGCAGATCGTCTATGCCCTGCTTTCACGTTGGGTGCCCAAATCTGTGCCCATGGATGAACTTTTCCGTGACAGAAGTTCAGGTTTCATTCTGGCTTTTTTCGGCATCTTTGTCGCGCCTCTGATGGAAGAACTATTCTTTCGCGGATTTTTATATCCGGCGCTGGCGCGCGCTACCGGCACGGTTGTCTCGGTGGTGCTCACCTCGGTCGCGTTTGCGCTGATTCACAGCCCGCAGTTGGCGCATGCGTGGGTTCCGCTGACGGCCATCCTGCTCTTCAGCTTCTGCCTTACGGTTGTTCGCGCCAGAACGAAATCAGTAGCAACCACTGTGCTCATGCATGCCGGATATAACGCCACTCTGTTTATCATGACGTTTATCGCTACCCAGGGCTTCCGCCACATGGAGCGTGCATGAATCTGGAGAATCCCGGTTCTTATGACATCTCTATCTACTCGTGAACGTCTGCTGAACCTGATTGCCGGGAATTCATTCCGTCTGGGAAGCTTTACCCTGTCTTCCGGGCTGAAGAGCGACTACTACATAGACTGTCGCACGACCACCCTTCATGCCGAAGGTTCGGAACTTACCGGGCATGTTTTCTTTAACCTGTTTCGCGAGCAGAACTGGCATCCACAGGCCGTGGGCGGGCTCACCATGGGTGCCGATCCCATTGTTACGGCAGTTACCGTGATCAGCTCCCAGGCGGGGCAGCCGGTGCATGGATTCCTGGTGCGTAAAGCCGAAAAAGCTCATGGCATGGGACAGCGTGTTGAAGGCTTTCAGCAAAAAGGCGCCAAGGTGGTCATAGTGGATGACGTGTGCACCACCGGCGGCTCGACCATTCAGGCGATTGCCGCAGCGCGTGAGTTTGGATTCAATATCGCAGGCGTGGCCTGCCTGGTGGAACGCGAGGAAGCCGGAGGACGCGCAGCCGTAGAGCAGGCAGCGGCGCCGGCGCGGTTTATTCCTATCTTCACATCCAGCGATATTAAAGCCGCACATTTGAAGTTGAAGAAGAACTAAGCTGCCATTGATCGAGTTGCCTCTGAAGCGCCCGCGCCAGCCGCGGCTCAACATTTCTGGATTGTCATAATTCTTTTTAGTGCTGCTCCTGAGCCAACCTGCAGCACTCATTTCCATTCTCAATAATCAACAACTCCCTTTCCTGTTCCCAGGGCATCGCGAGGACTTCTCATGCATCTACGTTACTCTCGTTCTATCGCTCTGGTCTGTCTTGCCGCTATTCTGATCATCATTGCCGGTTGCGGAGGCAGCACCAGCAGCTCCGGTAATTCTCCATCTAACCCAGGGACACCTGCGCCCGGCAGCAATCCGGGAGGCGGGGGAAATCCGCAGTCCAAAACCTTCGTGTATGTGGCGGGTACCAGGTCCGGTCAGCCCAGCAACACGTTTGCTTTCCGTCTCAATAGTGATGGCAGTACTGCGGCTGTTCCGGGCGCTCCATTCACGAATCCGCAGGAGGTACTTACCCAGGCCGGCAACTTTCTGATCGGGCATGATTCGTCTGGCTTTAAGGTTGCCCTGTACCCCGTGGATGCAAACACCGGTGCGCCTCAAGCGCCGGCAAGCGTAAGCAATGTTACCGCGCGGGTAGTTGTTGCAGATGCAGCGAATGTCTATGCCGCATTCCCCGGCAGCTCTGGCAATGACGCAATTGATGCCCTGGCCATCTCTGACGGAAAGCTTACAGCGGTGTCCGGCTCTCCATTTACGGCGCCCGGCGCAAATTTTTATGCGCCGCTTTTCCTCACATCTTCGCTGTTGTTCGTCGATCGCAATACTGATCCCTTGGCTCCCGGAGCTGGTACGACTCAGAATGAAGACATCACTGTGTTCTCGCGTAGCGCTAACGGTGCTCTCGTCCGTTTTGCATCGATAGGGCCGGCCA
Organism: Candidatus Angelobacter sp. Gp1-AA117; assembly: GCA_003223515.1. Classification (GTDB taxonomy): domain Bacteria; phylum Acidobacteriota; class Terriglobia; order Terriglobales; family Acidobacteriaceae; genus Angelobacter. The sequence goes on along the minus strand of QHVI01000144.1, from coordinate 22,116 downwards.
ATTCAAGTCTCAGTGCTGTCGTCCATCCAGGTACGCGCTTCATTTTCAAGCTGGACACTGGTTCTGGGGCCGACTGCACTCTGGATGTTTTTTCTTTCGACGCCGGTTCCGGGGCCTCGGCGCTGGTCCAGCAAGTGCCATTCCTTGGCTGTACTGTGCGATCTGTCGCCGGTGACAAGCAGGGTAGATTCCTGTTCGTAACTGGAAATGCACCGGGAATCCACGTTTTCAGCATTGACCAGAACTCGGGCAAGATCAGTGAAGTGAGCGGGTCGCCATTCTTCGCCACAGACAACACCATCAATGGATCATTTGCCGATCCCAGCGGCCGCTTCCTGCTGGTAGTGCGAGGGAATTCATTTCAGGCGGTCGCCATTGATGCCAGTACCGGAAAACTTACACCGGTGGCCGCTCCGGTCACGGTAAATACCGAGGCAATCGGAAGAGTTACCTTTGCGGTCTTCTAATTGACTATAGGTTGCAGAGACGGTGCTCTGCGCCGTCTCTGCATCCGGCTACTGCCGCATGAGTGTGCTGCTCCGTCTACATACAAGTGTTCATCCTCAGACACTTATCCATTGTCAGGTAAAATCAAAAGCGATGATCAAAACAGTCGAATGGACCCGTGAGGGCGTGCAGTTTATTGACCAGAGAAAGCTGCCCACAGAAGAAGTGTATGTGCTTTGCCGGAATTACCAGGAGGTAGCGATTGCCATTCGGGACATGATCGTGCGCGGCGCTCCGGCGATTGGCGTGACTGCAGCCATGGGGGTTGCGCTGGGCGTGCAGCAGTCTTCGGCAAAAGATATTCAGGCACTGCGCAGTGATTTCAACCACATTTGCCAAGTCATTGGCGAGACACGCCCCACAGCGGTGAATCTTTTCTGGGCGATCCGGCGGATGAAAGATAAGTTCGATGCCGTTGCGGGACAGAGCGTCGAAACGATTAAGGCCACACTCGTAAAAGAAGCCCAGCAGATGCACGTGGAGGACATTGCAGCCAATGAAGCCATGGGACGGCATGGCGCTACGCTTATGCCCAGCTCCGGGGGCGTGCTGACCCACTGTAATGCGGGCGCGCTGGCCACCTGCGGTTATGGGACAGCGCTGGGCGTGATTCGGGCGGCTGTAGAGGCCGGCAAGCAGATTCATGTATTCGCCGATGAGACCCGTCCATTCCTGCAGGGGGCGCGGCTGACCGCGTGGGAATTAATCAAAGATGGCATCAAAACCACGCTGATTGCCGACAATATGGCGGGGGCCATGATGCGCCAGGGCAAGATCAAGGCCGTGGTAGTTGGGGCTGACCGGATTGCCGCCAATGGCGATGTAGCCAACAAGATCGGCACGTACACAGTGGCGGTGCTGGCGAAGGAACATGGGATTCCATTCTATGTTGCCGCGCCGTGGTCTACGGTTGATTTGAACACGCCTACGGGCGAGCAGATTCCCATTGAGCAGCGCTCAGCGAAAGAAATGACCCATCATGCAGGGAAGCAGATCGCGCCGGAAGGAGTGCTGGTAGAGAATCCGGCATTTGATGTGACGCCCAACAAGTACGTGACCGCCATCATAACGGAACGCGGCATCGCACGCGCGCCATTGGCAGATTCATTGAAAGAGTTGGCGGGAGCGGTGGTTTCGGTATAAAGAAAGAGCAAGCCACGCGGCCGAGGCTCCCGCAGGGAGTGCAGCGGCCACGCTCCATAAAATTTTCTGTCTGGATTAGCGTTTGATGCTTACGGCTGCGGAGTCGAGTTCGTAGCCTTCGTCCACCACGGTTTTCTGCGCGGCGGCACGAAGCGCCTGCTCATCAGCATTCTGCGGCAAATCGCAGTGCCGCCGGATTACCTCTTCACCGGATTGGATTCTTACCAGCCAATTTGATTTAGATGTATCCCAGGACACTTCAACACTATCTGCTCGCATACTTGCCTCCGCTTATTAGACCCAGTAACTGTAATATCGTTTATCCTCGGGATCAAAAATCCTGACTGAGCGGGCTTCCACGTTGCCCTGAAAATCGCTGTTGCTGTCTGAATCGTAGCCCCTGAAGTTGTTACCGCAGACGCTCAGGTTGATGTATTTGGAGTTTCCATGGTGAAACAGGTTGCGTGGCGTTCCCTTGATCTCGCATTGCTGCGCGTGATCATAGATGGAAACACCTTTTTTGCTCACGTTGCCGGTATAGCTGTAATTCTGTCCCTCGGTGTTGTCGTAAATGTTCGACGTGTCCGCCTTGGAAACCAGCCGGCCTGCAATATAGGCAATGGCGCGGCGCGTGTGTGACTTCATCTTGTCAGCACTCTCCCTCATAAATGGTTCTTTGGACAGCTACTGCTCAAAACTCCATCGTTTTCAGATTGGGACTCACAATCAGCTTTGCTTCCGTGGCTTTCTGGACATCTTCTGCGCTCAATCCCGGCGCCACTTCCTCCAGCAGCAGTCCCTGTGGCGTGACCCGGATGTAAGCCATCTCAGTCACGATTGTATCGACAACCTTCATTCCCGTGAGCGGCAGGGTGCATTTCTTCAGGATTTTCGAAGTCCCATCCTTCGTGGTGTGTTCCATGCCGATGATCACACGCCGTGCGCCGGCAACCAGATCCATGGCGCCGCCCATGCCTTTGACCATTTTGCCGGGGATCATCCAGTTGGCCAGATTGCCCTGTTCGTCTACTTCCATTGCGCCCAGCACACTCAGGTCAACGTGTCCGCCGCGAATCATGGCGAAAGAATCGGCGCTGGAAAAGTATGCGGTGCCGGGAATCTCTGTGACCGTCTCTTTGCTGGCATTGATGAGGTCGGGATCTTCGTCGCCTTCAAACGGAAACGGTCCCACGCCCAGCATGCCATTCTCGCTTTGCAGGATCACATCCATGCCTTCAGGCACATAATTGGCGACCAGCGTAGGCATGCCAATGCCAAGATTCACGTAATAGCCATCGCGCAATTCCCTGGCAATGCGTCTCACAATGCGTTCGCGCTTCTCGGTGTCTTTTTGCTTGTCCGGCTTGTTGCTGACTGGAGTTGTGGCCATAAACTTAGGATGCTCTCTTGCGCACGGTACGTTTCTCGATGCGCTTCTGCTGCTCTTTGGCTAAAACGATTCTCTTTACGTAGATGCTGGGCAGATGGACGTGGTCAGGGTTGAGTTCACCCGGTTCTACCAATTCCTCCACCTCAACGATCGTGACCTTTGCGGCGGTTGCCATCATGGGATTGAAGTTGCGCGTGGTCTTGCGAAACACCAGGTTGCCCCAGCGGTCTGCCCTCCAGGCTTTAATCAGCGCAAAATCGGCGCGCAGGGCACGTTCCATCACATAAGGGCGTCCATCAAACTCGCGCACCTCCTTGCCTTCTGCGACCACCGTGCCTACACCGGTCGGCGTGAAGAATGCGGGGATGCCTGCGCCGCCTGCGCGGATACGCTCTGCCAGTGTTCCCTGGGGATTCAACTCCAGTTCCAGTTGTCCGCTGAGCACCAACCGCTCGAACAGCTTGTTTTCGCCCACGTAAGAGCCGATGTGCTTCTTGATCTGTCCAGTGGCCAGCAGCTTGCCCAGGCCAAAATCATCTACGCCTGCGTTGTTGGAAATGGTGGTCAGGTTAGTTACGCCTTTGCGCACCAGGGCTTCGATCAGGTTTTCCGGGATGCCACAAAGGCCGAAGCCACCGACCATTAAGGTGCTGCCATCGGTTATGTCGCGGACTGCTTCCTCTGCACTGGCGACTACTTTGTTCATAAGAGAAAGATTCTAAATTAGCGGTCAGCAGTCAGCAATCAGCCCTCTGGACATTCTCGTCAATCTCAAGTCTCACGCGAGCGGACACATTTGTGATTTACCGCAGAGGACGCGAACGGATAAGACACATGAATAATCTTTTCTCCCTTTGCGTTCTCTGCGCCCTCTCCGGTAAAAGATTTTTTGACAGCTATGCTTCCAGGAGGCGGCGGAAGATGCGTTTGCCTTCGGGCCAGTCGCCCAGGCCGGATTCGCTGTTGATGTGTCCAGCGGAGCCAATGTTCACGAAGGTGCTGCCCCACATCGCAGCAATGTGTGCGGCTCTATCCAGGCTCAGCCAGGGATCATTGCTGCTGGCGATGATTACGGAGGCAAAAGGCAGGCGCTCGCGCGGGATGGGAGCAAAGTCCCTGATCTCCGGAGGCGTGTCCGGACACTCCACATCAGCCGGCGCTACCAGCAGCGCGCCTTTCACTTTGCCGATCTGGGCTGGATTGAGCTGGCAGCAATGAGCCACCGCAATACAACCCAGGCTGTGTCCGACCAGAACTACAGAGCCGGGAGCGGCGTTTACTTCGTCGCAGATTCTCGCCAGCCAGTCTTCGCGCCTGGGAGTTTCCCAATCGCGTTGCTGTACGCGTTTGAAGCCGTGATTCTGCTGCTCCCACAACGTCTGCCAGTGCAGTGGGCCGGAATTGTGCCAGCCTGATAAGGTCAAGGCAGTAATCATTCAGGTTTCCGCAGTTCGAATTGATTGGCCCTCTCAAACTCTTCACGCAGTTCCTGGGTTCGCAGATTTTCACGGATATGGGCCAGCCTCTGTTCCAGGCGGCCCAGCGCCTGCTCGATGTTGCCGCTGTTGGTATAGGCAATATCGCGCCACATGGAATACGGGCTGGAGGCGATGCGGGTCATCTCGCGCAGGGCGCGTCCGCCGATGGCGTGAAGAGCAGCATCGTCACCGAATTCGTCCACCAGTGTTCCTGCGAACGCGGTGGAGATCAGTTGCGGCAGATGGCTGATCCATGCACACAGGCGGTCGTGACGCTCGGCATCCAGTTGAACTATGTGTGCGCCGAGCGTTTCCAGCAATTGGCGATATTCCCTGATCCTGCCGTTGCGGATGTCCTGCTGGGGGCTGGAGGGCACCAGCAGCCATGCGGCATTGTGAAACAGCCCTGCCTCGGCGGAAAAGATGCTGCCGTGCTCTTTGCCGGCCATGGGATGTCCGCCCAGGAAACGGCGCGACACCTGGTCACCGAAGACCGATCGCGCGCGATCTACGATTTCTTTTTTGGTGCTGCCGGTATCCGTGATAAGGGCATCCGGAGGAGCTGTGGGGCCAATGCGCTCGATAAGATCGATGATGGCGCCTACGGGCGTGGCAAGGAAGATGATGTCACTGCCCTTGACGGCTTCGGCAGGATCATCGCTGCCTTCGTCAATAGCCCCAAGCTTACGGGCCCGGCTGAGAATGTGGTCGCGGTCGCAGCCGACAACGTGAATTCCCAACCCGGCAGCACGCAATGAGAGTCCCAGGGACCCTCCGGTCAGACCGGTTCCGATAATGGTGATCTGTTTAATGCCCATTCGTCAGTCGAGTTTACGTCCGACAGCAGGCGCGATAATGCGAAGCTCTTTCATTAATTTAACAAACTGCTCCGGATATAACGACTGGGCTCCATCTGATAGAGCTTTATCAGGACAGTTATGCACCTCAACCAGCAGGCCATCGGCTCCGGCTGCAATCGCAGCCCGGCCCATGGGTGGCACTTTGTCACGCCTTCCGGTCCCGTGCGACGGGTCAGCCAGAATCGGCAGATGCGAGAGCTTTTTTACGATAGGAATCGCGGAAATATCAAGCGTATTTCGCGTGTAGGTCTCAAAAGTCCGAATACCGCGTTCGCAGACGGTCACCTGGTAGTTGCCGCCCGCCAGCAGGTACTCGGCTGAAAGCAGCAGCTCTTCAATGGTGGCCGCAATGCCGCGCTTGAGCAGCACCGGCTTGCGCACCTTTCCTAATTCGCGCAGCAGATTGAAATTCTGCATATTGCGCGCCCCGACCTGAAGCATATCCACATAGGGCAGCATGAGCGGAATCTGGGAAATCTCCATGACTTCACTCACCACCAGCAAGCCGAACTTATCGGCGGCTTCGCGCATGAGTTTCAACGCTTCTTCTCCCATGCCCTGAAATGAATAGGGAGAGGAGCGCGGTTTGAATGCGCCGCCCCGCAGGAATTTGGCTCCGTTTTTGGAAACAGTCTCGGCTATGGCGAAAAGCTGGTCGCGGGATTCTACAGAGCACGGCCCGGCCATGATCACGACTTTTTCCCCGCCAATCTTCACGCCGTTGTGGAACTCAACAATGGTTCCTTCCGGCCTGAAACTGCGGGCCACCAGCTTATAAGGAGAGCTGATGCGGTGCACCTCGCCCACGCCGGGAAGCACCTCGATATCGCGAATGTCGAATTCGTGGCGGGCGCCCACTGCGCCCAGCACTGTCTGGCGGGCGCCGGTGGAGCGATGCACCTCAAACCCCATATTGATCAGGCGCTCGATAACGTTCTGAATCTGCTCTTCTGATGCTACGTCCTGCATTGCTACGATCATGGCTTTTCCGTATTAATCATTTACTTCGGCGTCAAACTCCGTTGCCCGGGCAGGCTCTTCAGCCGGTGGCTGGATTTCAACCTGCTGTATCTTGCGCATGACGTCAATAATGCGCTCATAAACATGCTTCAATTCGGCATCCGGCAGCGGTCCCTTGTTGGCTTTCTGCACGTTTTCAAAAATGATTTTTTCCCGCTTTGGCTCGTAGATAGGCATGCTGGTGTTGCGTTTGAGCTTACCAATCTCCTGGGCCAGTTTGGCTCGCTGGTTCAACAGTTCCACCAGGCGAAGATCGAGTTCGTCAATTTGTTTGCGCCAATCGGCTATATCCATAAAATTCCCTGTTTCCTTATGGACTGCGAATCGCAACCCCGGGTTACAGCTATCGCGGCGAATTCGCTGCTTTGCTGCCGCCCTTTCGAAGCGAACCGATCAATTCTGCCACAGCTTGTGGCCCACGGCCCGGATTTTGCTCGATAGTATGCACAATGGCGCTGCCGATTACGGCGGCATCGGCGAATTCTCCGACTTGCCGAAACTGCTCTGGATTAGAAATGCCAAAGCCCACGGCTACCGGAAGTTTTGTATATTTGCGGATTCGCTGTACAAGCTCGCGCGCATCGCCGGCAAGCTGCTTCTGCTGGCCGGTGATGCCCGTACGTGATACAGCATAAATGAATCCGCGGCTGGCCTGTGCAATGCTCCTGAGGCGTTGGTCAGTACTGGTGGGAGCGGCCAGAAAGATGGGCGCTAATCCGTGCGAATCCATGCAGCGCCGGTACTCCCCGGCTTCCTCCACGACCATATCGGTAATCAGCACTCCATCTGCACCGGCTTCGGCCGCCGCCGCACAGAAGCGCTCCATGCCCATGCGCAGGATAGGATTGAAGTAGGAGAAGATAATCAGACCAGCATCAGATTGCCCGCGTATCTCCTGCGCCAGCTTAAGTACATCCTGCAACGAAGTGCCATTCTTGAGAGCGCGTTCGCTGGCCCGCTGAATCACCGGTCCATCAGCAACGGGATCGCTGAAGGGAACACCCAGTTCGATCACGTCTGCGCCGGCCTTGATGGCAGCCAGAATAATCTCGCGGGTAGTCGTCAGGTCGGGATCACCGCAGGTGAGGTAGACGACCAGGCCCGGCGTGCGGCGAAAATTTAGACGAGGATGATTTTCGGCAGCTATTGTTCTTTTTATATGATTCATTTCCGCTCAATCTGAAGATATGCCCGTCCGCTTCGCGGACCGTGTCAATCTCTTCTCTCGTATACCCACAGCTTGCGCTGTGGGCTAGAAGAATAACGCCAGCTTCGCTGGCTTTGTCATACTCCCTTATTTCTTTGTCATACTCCCTGATTTTCATGTCAGCCGATTTTTAAGTTTTCCCTCAATATCCCCATATCCTTGTCGCCTCGTCCTGAGATATTCACCACAAGAATGTCGGACTTTTTCATCGCTGGCGCGCGTTTCACGCATTCGGCCACCGCGTGCGACGACTCCAGCGCTGGAATAATTCCTTCTGTTCTCGCGAGCAGTGTGCAGGCATCGAGGGTTTCCTGATCGGAAGCGGCTACGTACTCGGCCCGCTTGGCGTCTGCGAGGGCCGCGTGCTCGGGGCCAATGGAGGGATAATCCAGGCCGGCAGAAATGGAATGGGTCGCGGCGATCTGCCCATGAGCATCCTGCAAAACATAGGAATATGTTCCCTGCAATACTCCCGGCAAGCCTCCGCGAAAACGGGCTGCATGATCGCCCAACCCAGTGCCACGGCCTCCTGCCTCAACCCCGATCAGCCGGACTTTTTTGTCGCTGATAAACTCATGGAAGATACCAATAGCATTCGAGCCACCGCCGACGCAGGCAATTATGGCGGTGGGCAGGCGGCCTTCAGCTTTCAAAATCTGTGCCCGTGCCTCGTGGCCGATCACGGAATGGAAATCGCGCACCATGGTGGGATACGGATGTGCGCCCAGAACGCTTCCAAGCAGATAATGCGTGGTGCGGACATTGGTGACCCAGTCGCGCATCGCTTCATTGATGGCGTCCTTGAGGGTGCGCGAGCCTGAATCTACGCCGCGCACCTCGGCGCCCAGCAAACGCATACGGAAGACGTTCAATTCCTGCCGCCGCATGTCTTCCACACCCATGTAAACCACGCACTGAAAACCGAAGAGTGCGCACACCGTGGCTGAAGCTACTCCGTGCTGTCCGGCGCCGGTTTCGGCAATAATGCGGTGCTTGCTCATGCGTTGTGCCAGCAGCGCCTGCCCCAGGCAGTTATTGATCTTGTGCGCTCCGGTATGCAGCAGGTCTTCACGCTTCAGGTAAATCTTTGCTCCGCCAAGATGCTGCGTGAGCCGCCGGGCGAAAAACAGAGGTGTGGGCCGCCCGGCATATTCCTTGAGCAGGCGCTGGAACTCATCGCGAAACTTCTTGTCGCGCCGGGCCTTCTCGTATTCGCGCTCCAGTTGCTCCAGAGCGGCCATCAATGTTTCAGGAACATAGCGGCCGCCGTAAGGGCCGAAGCGTCCCGGTGTTGGTTTCGTCTGTATAGCTCTGGTCGCCATTACTGTTCCGCCTTCCTTACCGCTGCCACGAATGCTTTCAATTTTTCACGATCTTTGCACCCCGGTTCCCGTTCCACACCGCTCACCACATCCACTCCCCAGGGGCGAAACGTTTTCATCGCATCGCCTACATTCTCAGGATTCAATCCTCCGGCTATGATGATTCGGCCTTTGTAGCCTGTCATTCCGTCATCGCCAAAGCGGAGGAAGCATTCTGCCAGCAGGTCCGAATGAAAGGGTTTTCCGCTGCCCGCGCCGGAGTCAAACAAAAGCCTGCTCGGTTGTTGCCAGCACACGCTCCAATTCTTCATTCTGGAAGACGCCGACCCGCTGGATATTTTCGGGAATCTCCGCAGTGATTGCCTGTACCTGCTCCGCTGTGACCCGCCGTTTGCTGGGTGCAAAGACAAATCCAAGCGCATCCGCACCGGCCTCGATGGATGCTAGTGCATCATCGAGAGAGGTAGTAGCGCAGAATTTGATCCAGGTATGCATAAGTTTTTAGAGATTTACTGCTTAGTGGATTGTGCCACGCCAATCAGCAGAAGCGGTGGTCAAAGGAGGATAAAAGCCGGCCTCTTCCAGAAGCTGTCGCAATTTCTTGCCGGGTTCGTCGGCTCGCATCAGGGTCTCGCCGATCAGAAATGCCTGATACCCGAAATCATAGAGTTCCCTGATCTCCGCGCCCTTGGCAATTCCGCTCTCGGCAATCCGCAAGGTGCTGGAGGGAACCTTCAGCGCGAGTTCCTGCAGAATTTCCAGCTTTATCTCAAAAGTGCGCAGATCACGGCTGTTCACGCCAATGATATCTGCCCCGCCGTCCAGCGCGCGTTTGAGCTCATTGTCATCGTGAACTTCGCAGAGCGCATCCAGCCCCAGGGAGCGGGCGCGGGCCAGCAGGTGGCGGAACTCGGCATCATCGAGGGCGGCAAGGATCAGCAGAATTGCGTCCGCGTGGTAGGCCTTGGCCTCGAGAATCTGAAATTCATCGACGATGAAATCCTTGCGCAGGCAGGGAACATCAGTGACTGCGGAGGCTTCCAGCAGATTGGCCAGTGAACCGAGGAAAAATTGATCATCGGTCAACACCGAAAGGGCGGATGCCCCGGATTGCGCCAGTTGGGTAGCCAGGACGTCTACAGGAAAATGCTTGCGGATGATGCCCTTGGAAGGCGAAGCTTTTTTCAATTCGGCAATCACCGCAGGGCTGGTCTGGGACATGGCAGACAGTCTTCTCCTGAAACCCCTGGGACGATGGGATTCCGCCATCTGCTCCAGCACGCGCATATTTGCCTGCTGCTTGGACAGGGTCACACGGGTGCGCGTGACGGTCAGGATTTGTTCCAGCCTCGTCATCAATATGTAAAAGTATATGTGATTTATGCAGGAAAACAGAACTGGAGGGCGGATTTTCGGAAACGGGAAAAACAAAGCGGCCCCGAACAAACCAGGGCCGCTGCTTGCCGGTTTAGACGGAGAATGTCACATTTCCGCGCGATCAGTTTTGGCGTCCTGAATCACGATTCCGCCGTTGACGGTAGTGGCATGAATCTGTGCAGGGCTGTTACCCAGGCGGAACATGCGAGTGCCGTTTTCCCAGGTGCGCTGGCCATTGTCGCAGGCAGTGCCGCGGCAGACGATGGAGACGTGCTCCGATCCGGAGACTTCAAGTCCGGAGTTGAAGTTCCGGGGGATGGTCACCACCAGGCCGCCATTCTCCGTATGCGCATCGAGTCCTTTTCCATCCCAGCGTTCAGGCAGAGCCAGCGAAAGACCGCCATTCTGCACATTCGCAGTAATCTCGCCGCTGGACTCTTTGATTGCGACCCCGCCATTCTGCGCTTTGAGTGTAAGCTTACCGGTGCTCTGTTTTACGCTGATGCCGCCATTCTCGGCGTGTGCTTCAGCAGTGCCGGAGAACCGGTGCAGAGAGATGCCGCCATTGCGGACCGAAAGATTCACGTTGGCATCTTTCGGAGCTTTGACCATCAGCAGCGTGCCCAGGCTGTAATCGTTATCATCGTCATTGCGCGAGGGAGCACTCACGGAAATTGTTGCGCCTTCGACCACCAGTTTGGTTTCGTCCAGAATGCTGCGGCCCTTTGTATCACTGCTGCTGGCAACCTGCTTGCATAGTTTGATGGAGAACTCCGGCCGATCCCAGGTTGTTACCTGAATGCCGCCATTGTGCTCGGCGCGAATATTTAAAGGCTGGTTTGGCAGAGTCTGCGTCTGCTCCCCACGGACAACGCTTTCGGAGTCCCTGCCGGAAACCTGCAGATGCTCGCTGCAGTCGTCGCTGGATGTATTGTCATTGGTCGTGATGCTGGCGCCACCGCGATGGTGTCGTTCTTCTTTTTGTTCAGCTTGTAGAAGCCACAGGCCCAGCATTACCACCAGAAAACTAAGCACGGCTCGTTTCATAGCCACCACCTTTCAATTTCAATAGGCGTTTAGACGAGGAGTTTGAAAGGTGGTTAGCAACAAATAACTGTCAGCATTCAGCCCCTGAGATGATTGGGCAAATGGGGTAATTTGGTCAGGGAGTAAGCGCGTCCTTGAACCACGCTCTTATTCTTTTCTTTAATGTTCCTCTGCGTCCTCTGCGGTAAAAGGTTTTTGCTTGTGGCTCCGCCAAGGCTGCGTAAATCCGAAGATGCATCTGTCCGGATGCACCACGAGGCTGCTGAGCTAATTGGCTGGAACGCCGCGGGGCTTTACGTTCTTGCGGATGAATTCGACGATGTTATCCATTGGTGTGCCGGGATTGAAGATTCCAGCGACTCCGGCCTTCTTGAGGAGTTCGAAATCCTGTTCAGGGATAATGCCGCCTACCAGCAGGAGAACATCTTCCATTTTATTCTGCCGGAGCAACTCTGTAACCCTGGGCACAATCGCGTTGTGAGCGCCGGAAAGGATGGAGAGTCCAATTACATCCACATCTTCCTGCAAAGAGGAGTTCACGATCATTTCAGGGGTCTGCCGCAGCCCGGTATAGATGACCTCCATACCGGCATCGCGTAGAGCGCGCGCGATGACTTTGGCGCCGCGATCATGGCCGTCAAGGCCAGGCTTGGCCACCAGCACCCGGATTTTGCGGTCGTTGCTCACGCATCTGGATTCTATCAAAGGTCTCAATTGAGGTTGAACTGCAAAGGACGGTAAGGGCGCAAAGGTAACAAGGTAAGGGGTTGGGTATTGCGGCTTTGAAAGTCATTTTCCCCGGGCAGCAATTCAGGGGAGGTTCTATTTTTTTCCTGCTTTTGCAACCTTCGCGTCCTTGGCACTCTTTGCGGTTGCCTTTTCAGGCTGCTTGGGAAACTCCAGGCTCCTCCACAAGTACCAACTGGCCATGCTGCAGTACGGATGCCAGTTCTTTGCAATCTTTTCTATTTCTTTCGGCAACGGGAGCTTGCGTTTTTTATAGGCGTGCATGATGGCGGTGCGCACGCCCAGATCGCCGACCGGCAGCACATTAGTCCGGCGCAAAGCAAAGATCAGGAACATGTGAGCCGTCCAGACGCCGATTCCCTTGATGTCGGTCAGTGTCTCAATCACTTCCACATCAGACATTTCCGGCAGGCGCTCGAAATCCAGTTTGCCCGCCAGCGCATGCTCGGCCAGATCACGGATATATCCGATCTTCTGTTTGGAGAGTCCACAGCGGCGCATCTCACCTACGGAGAGATGCTGGATTCCCTCAGGCGTGACCTTCCCGCCAGTGGCTTCTTCCAGTCGTCCGTAAATGGTGCGTGCAGCCTTGGTGCTCAATTGCTGGAATACAATAGAACGGGCCAGTGCTTCAAATGTAGGTTCACGATAGGTAATACGGCACGGCCCCACTCGAGTAATAATCGCCGCCAGCACCCCATCGGAATTCTGGAGATGAGTTAAGGCTTTTTTCATGGGCTCTGTTCTTAATCTAAGCACATTGCCCGGAACTTTGCACAATGTTTGATAATCGGGCTCCAGATTGCTGAAACGGATGCACTCAGCATCATGAAAGTTCCAAATGTCCAGAAATATTTTTTATTCTTAGTTCCTGAAATAATGGGCTTCTCACCCTTGCCATCTACATTGGAATTCTTTAGCATCATGCAAGATAACCGGCCTGCAAAGCAGGTGCGGGTGGTTACCGTTTATTGAACCAACATTCAATGAACCGGGGACCTGACTCGTAGATACGGCTCGGTGTGCGAGGTTCCGCCAGTACGGAAATGCCTAAAGAGCCGCGGCGGGTTCCCAAACGTCGTAGGACGGGTTCAAAGCGGCCCATTCCAGCACGGCCCCGTGGGTCGGTTATTTTTTTATGGAACGCAGCCGCCCTCGGTTGCGCGGCAGAATCTTTCAAAGTAGCTTGAGTGGAGCATAACGAGATTGCTCTCTTCTTTTCGTTCCTTAGCGTCCGGTGCGGTAAAACTTGCAAATCTGCATGCACGAAAATGCCACAATCCAGAAACTCGTTGTTCCTGAGGAAGACGCAGGGCAACGTCTGGACCAGTGGCTCGTCTCGCACGTGCCCGATGTAAGCCGTGTGCGCATTCAGCAACTTATCGAGCAGAACAAAATCACGGTGAATGGAAATGCGCCCAAGCCCTCGTTGCGGCTGCGCGGCCATGAGAAAATCCAGATCACCGGCGCAGTTGAACTGCCTGCCCTGAAGGCCTTTCCTGAAGATATCCCGCTGGATGTGGTTTATGAGGATGAGAGTATTGCGGTCATCAATAAACCTGCGGGAATGTCTGTACATGCAGGTTCAGGCAAAGAAGAGGCCGGTAATCGTGGAACACTGGTGAACGCGCTGCTGCATCGCTTCAATCATCAGCTTTCGCAAATCGATGATGAACTGCGGCCAGGGATCGTCCATCGTCTTGACAAAGAGACCAGCGGGTTGATTGTTGTGGCCAAAACAGATAAGGCACACCGCAAACTCGCCGAGCAATTCTCCCGCCGTCAAACCAAAAAGACTTACATCGCGCTGGTGCATGGGTCCATGCCGCAACCCCAGGGCACCATCAACACTCCCATCAGCCGCGATCTGGTGCGGCGCAATCGTATGACCACGCGCCGTACTGATGGACGCGAAGCTATTACGCACTGGAAAGTCCAGAAACAGATCAGCGGCCCCTACGGCAAATTTTCTTTGCTTGAGGTGAAGATCGGAACCGGCCGGACTCACCAGATTCGCGCCCATCTCTCGTCGATTGGGCATCCGGTAGCCGGTGATACGCTTTACGGCGCACCGCATGACATTAAAAGCACCGAAAAAAATGCCACTCCCGTGGTGCTGAATAGAAATTTTCTGCATGCCGCTGCGCTGTGTTTTATGCATCCAACTCAAGAGAAGCCACTTTCGTTTGAGCAGCCATTACCGGCTGAACTAGGCCGATTTCTACATGAAATCGGCGGAAAGTAATGTACCTTTCCGGACTATAATGGTGGCAATGAGAATTCCCTCTGTCTTAATATTTCTGCTCCTCATATGGGGTGTCTGCGGAGCACAAACTCAGCCGGCCACCCCGGCTGCGCCTGCGGGACAACAGGCGGGTGCTCCGGCGCAGTCAGTAGCTCCGTCCAATACGACTGCCCAAACGCCTGATCCGGCGGCAACCGATAGAAGCGATACTCCTGACGACACAGCGCCCATTTCGACATTCGTGCGCCGTGTTGACATGAAGAATGTAATCTTCACGGTTACCGACAAGCATGGCAGGTTTGTCAAAGACCTGAAGCAGGCCCAGATCAAGGTTCTGGACAACAACAAGCCGCCTAAGCAGATCGTGAATTTTGAAGCGCAAACCAATCTTCCTTTGCGCGTGGGACTTCTCATTGACGCCAGCAACTCCATTCGCGAGCGCTTCCTCTTCGAACAACAGGCCGCAGTCGAATTCCTTCATCAGATCGTTCATCCGCAATCGGATAAAGCTTTTGTCCTTGCATTCGACGAGGTGCCCGAGGTCACACAGGATTTCACCAGTGATCAGAACAAGCTGACCAAGGGTGTACAACTGATCCGTCCGGGCGGCGGTACGGCGATGTGGGACGCCGTGTATTACGCGTGCCGTGACAAGCTCATGAAAGAGACGAGCAATAATCCGGTGCGCCGGGCCATCATCCTGGTCTCTGATGGCGACGACAACCAGAGCCGCGTGCTGCGGCAGGAAGCGATCGAGATGGCGCAGCGTGCTGAAGTGATCATCTACGCCATCAGCACCAACCTGAGCAATATCCACGATACAGGTGATCACAACCTCCAGCTTCTGGCAGAAGCCACCGGCGGACGCGCCTTCTTCCCGTTCAAGCTTCAGGATCTCTCAGACGCCTTCAATGATATTCAGGGCGAACTGCGCAGCCAGTACTCCATTACCTATAAGCCCGATGATTTCACCGCCAATGGAGCCTATCGGGCCATTCAGATTGCGGCTGACAACAAGAAATTGAGAGTGCGCGCCAGCAAAGGGTATTACGCGCCCAAGCAGTAATCAGTAAACAGCGCTAGAAAGGACTGCTGTTTGCCTCCACTCCCCAACAACAAACTCCTGATTCGCGGCGGACACCTCCTCGATCCTGCCCAGAACCTTGATGGTTCCTACGATCTTTTGCTTGCCGAAGGCCGTGTTGCTGAAGTCGCTCCCGCAGGCAAGCTCGACCAGGTAGAAGCCGAAATCTTCGACGCGCGCGGCATGATCGTTGCTCCCGGCTTTATTGATATCCACGTTCATCTGCGCGAGCCGGGGCAGTTCTACAAGGAAACTATTGCCAGCGGCACCATGGCGGCCGCAGCCGGCGGATTTACCTCGGTTTGCGCTATGCCCAACACCGTGCCGGTCAACGACTCCCCGGCGATCACCCGCTGGATGCAGGACCCGGAACGCGGCGCGCAGGTCAACGTTTTTCCCATTGCAGCAGCCACGCTTGGCAGTCTGGGCGAGCAACTCACAGATTATGCGGCTCTGGTGCGCGCGGGCGCGGTGGCCGTGACCGATGACGGCAAACCCATTCTGCGCGACGAGATCATGGAGACGGCACTTAAGGCCGCCGTCCGCCTGGAAATTCCGGTAGTGCAGCACGCGGAAGATACGCGCATGACCACGGCTGCATCCATGAACAGCGGTCCCTCTGCGTTTCGTCTTGGTTTACGTGGTTGGCCGCCGGAAGCGGAGTCTTCCATTGTGAGAAGAGATATTGAATTGACTGCAAAAACGGGCGCTCATTTGCATGTAGCCCATCTTTCCGCCGCTGAATCGCTGAACGCAGTACGCGATGCCAAGAGTGAAGGCCTGCGCGTGACCTGTGAGGTGACGCCTCATCACTTTGCGCTGGTGGATGAGGACGTGACCGACTACAACACCAATTTCAAGATGAATCCCCCCTTGCGCTCGCGCCACGATCGCGAAGCCCTGCTGGCTGGGCTGGCCGACGGCATCATAGATTGCATCGCCACCGATCACGCTCCCCATGCGCGCCATGAAAAGAATGCGGAATTCGATCGCGCACCTTTTGGAATCACCGGGCTGGAAACCGCGCTGGGATTAGCGATTTCCATTTTGCATGAGAAAAACAAATTACCGCTCAAACGAATCATCGAATTGCTTACCACCAATCCCGCGCGGGTGATGGGACTTGCCGGGCGCGGAACGCTGGCTCCCGGCTCTCACGCCGATGTCACGGTTTTTGATCCAGCCAGAGAATGGACCTACAGGGCCGCCGATTCTCACTCGAAATCAAAGAACTCTCCATTTGATGCCTGGCGGATGCAGGGAAGGATTGCGGCAACCATCGTAGCCGGGAACATTATTTTCAGAGATGAACCGCCAAGGACTCAAAATACGCAAAGATAGCTTTGCGTATTTCTGTTCATGCTCTTTGGGTAAATATCAGACCTATCTCTGGTGACCGCCGTCTCTGAAGATTTAAGAAATAATTCCCATCCGTTTTCCCACCTTGTTCAGCACCTCCAGCGCCTTTTCCAACTGCTGACGGGTGTGCGTGGCAGTCATGATGGTGCGCAGGCGTGCCTTGCCTTCAGCCACGGTAGGGAAGGCGATGCCCGGAGTAAATACTCCCTCGTTGAACAGTTCGCGGCTGAACTCCATGGCAAGGCGTCCTTCACCGATGATGATGGGCGTGATCGGTGTCTCACTGACAGGTGTGGTCTTTCCGCCAATGTTGAATCCCAGGCCGCCTAATTCTTTTTTGAAGAAGCGCGTGTTCTCCCACAGCTTCTCCATGAGTTGCGGCTCCTGCTCCAGCACGTCAAAGGCGGCAATGCAGGTGGCGGCGACAGAAGGCGGATGCGAGGTCGAGAACAGGAATGGACGGGCGCGATGATAGAGAAAATCGATCAGGTCACGCGAGCCGCAGACGTAACCACCCAGAGCGCCGATGGCTTTCGAGAGAGTTCCCACCTGCACATCCACGCGTCCGTGCACATTGAAGTGATCGATCGTGCCCCGGCCATTGCGGCCCAGCACGCCGGAGGAGTGCGCATCATCGACCATCATGATAGCGCCATATTTCTCGGCAAGATCACACAACGCGGGCAGCGGGCCGATATCTCCATCCATGGAGAAAACGCCATCGCTAATCAGTAGCTTGTGTCCCGGTTCATTGGCGACTTCTTTCAGCAGTTCTTCGGCATGGGCAGCATCTTTGTGCCGGAACACTTTGATCGTGGCGCGGGAAAGGCGCGCACCATCAATGATACTGGCGTGATTCAATTCGTCGGAAACAATGAAATCGCCTTTGCCCAGAATGGCCGAGACGGTGCCGGCATTGGCCGCGAAGCCGGACTGGAACACTACGCAAGCCTCAACGTTCTTGAAGCGCGCAATCTTCTCTTCCAGTTCCATGTGGATTTTCATCGTGCCAGAGACGGTGCGCACCGCTCCTGATCCCACGCCATACTTGTTTGTGGCTTCCAGCGCCGCTTCCCGCAGCTTGGGATGAGTAGTCAACCCCAGATAATTGTTCGATGCCAGATTGATGACCCGTTTGCCGTCAAAGGTAGATTCCGGGGCCTGCGGATCTTCAAGCACACGCAATTTGAAATGCGTACCTTTCTGCTTGAGATCGTTCATCTGGTCGGCAAGGTATGAAAGCTGGGAACGAGATGCGGTAGTGGTAGCCATAGAGAACCTCGATGGATTGGTAATTGATAATTTGTAATTTGAGTGCGGTGCACTGGCCAAACCGCAATCCTTCTGATTTTTCAATCACCAATTACAAATTACCAATTACAAATTCTAACTGGTGGGTTTTCCGTTCGGATACAGCAGTATCTTGCTGGCTTCGCCGGTCTTCAGCCTGTCCATGCCTTTGCTGAAGTCGGCCATTGCCATACGGTCAGTGATGACCGGCGAGAGATCCAGCTTGCCGGCCTTGAGCAGCGCATTCATCTGGTACCAGGTCTTGTACATCAGGCGGCCATTGATGCCCTGCACGGTCGCGCCTTTGAATATGAAATCATCCGCCAGGTTGAACTCCACGGGCTTGGAAGGAATACCGAGCAGCGAAACCCTTCCGCCCAGCCGCAGAATCTTGAATCCCAGGCGAATGGCATCGGTCTTGCCTGACATCTCCAGCACCACGTCTACTCCCAAACCATCGGTGGCATCCATCACCATCTCGAATACATTGTCTTTGACCGGGTTCAGCGCGAAATCCGCCTTCATTCTCTCCGCCAGCTTACGCCGGTGATCGTTGACTTCCAGGGCAAACACCTGGCTGGCGCCGCAGGCGCGCGCGACTGCAATCGAAAATAATCCAATTGGACCGCAACCCACCACGGCCACGGTTCGCGCGGCGATCTCCCCGGCAAGCACGGTGTGAACAGCATTGCCCAGGGGATCAAGCACGCTGGCGTAATCAGGAGGAATGCTGGGATCGATTTTCCAGATGTTCGATTCCGGAATCTTCACGTATTCGGCGAAGGCGCCGTTGGCATCCACACCGATGATCTTTACGTAGCGGCAGATGTGGGCTTCGCCGGTCCGGCACTGATAACACTTGCCACAAGCAACGTGCATCTCAGCGGAAACAAAATCTCCCTCTTTGACTGTAGTGACATTCTTGCCGACCGCGGTAACGTGGCCGCAGAACTCGTGTCCGGGAATAAGCGGCGGCTTGATGCGGTTCTGGGCCCACTGATCCCAGTTGTATATGTGAAGATCGGTGCCGCAAACCGAAGCTACTTTTACCTTGACCAGAACGTCATCCGGGCCAATCTGGGGCAGAGGCATCTGGCGCACATCCGCGCCCGGCGCAGCCTCTGGCTTAACAACAGCAAGCATGGTTTCAGACATTAGGTTCCTAAACGGGAGAACGCTACCTCGATCATGAGCGCAGGGTGCCAGCCAGATAGAAGTAGTTGGGGCAAACTCTTCATTCTAGCAAAAAGAGAATGCCCTATTCTGAATCACCTTGATTTCAAGACGGAACCTATATCACGACCGCCATGCACAATGGCAATGACTAGGAATGGTTTCTCCCGATAAACGATCAGATAAGAACCCACAGGCCAGAACCGCACATCACGTGGTACATCCCGGCGGATGTGACCCTTGCCGGGCCATTTACTCAACTGCTCACATGCGTTGAACAATTCTTCCACTAATCGATCAGCGGCATTACGATTATGGGGCGCAACAAAGCTCCAGATGCCTTCCAGGTATTCAATAGCTGCTTTTGTAAGAAGGTCAGGAAGCATTCCTGACGTATCTCTTTCTCAATCGATCTATACGTTTACGAGCTTCTTTTAACGACATAACCTCTCCGGCCTCGGCCTGCGCTAATCCGCGATCAATCTTTTCCAGGACATATTGGAGCCATTGTTCATGCTCTTCGTCTTGTTGTTCTAACAAACGCAAAGCTTCGCGGACCACCTCAGAAGCTGAGGCATAGCGACCACTGCGAACCTTCTCAGCGACGAATTGTTCAAGTTCTGGCGTCAAAGAAAAGTTCATGTCTCACCTGCTAGGAACTTAGGATAGCAAATTTTGCTATTTTCTGTTATCTCCTGGCTAAAGCACATTTGCAAATTTGCCGTTGAAAAGCAGATAATCTAACTAACTGGTTAATTAAATGGTTTCGCTTAACTCCAAGGCTGGGAAAACGGGCTCTCGCGGAGAGCCGGAGAAGACCCGTGCCGCCATCCTGAATGCCGCGCTGCAGGAGTTTGCCCACGAAGGTGTAACCGGCGCCCGCACAGATGAAATTGCCCGCTCCGCCGGGGTCAACAAAGCGCTGCTCTATTACTATTTCAAAGATAAAGATGGCCTTTACGCAGCGGTGCTGGAGCAGGTGATCTCTGGCCTGTTTACCCGTGTGGAGGCGGTGCTCAAGCGCACAGATCTGAACTGCCGCAGGAAGCTGCTTTTGTACGTCGAAAGTCATTATGACTATATCGCCAGTTCACCCCTGTACCCGCGCCTGCTGCAAAGAGAGTTCATGCGCACCGGACGCACGCTATCAGTCGCTACACGGATCATCGAGCGGCTGGGAAGACCTGTTTACGCAGAGCTCATGCAGTTGATTGCTGCGGGCGCCACGTCAGGCGAATTCCGCACACTCGATCCAGCGCAGGCCCTTACATCGATTCTCGGCGTGATCGTTTTCTATTTCATCAGCGTTCCAGCGCAGCAACTGATGGCCTCGGGCGATCCATTTACGCTCGAGCGGGTTGCATCGCGGCGCGCGGCAGTGCTCGACTTTATCTCTGCTGCTGTATTTGTTCCTGACGCTCCACAGAAAGGCAAACACAAGTGAGCCAGCGCAACAAGTTCTTTGCATTCCTTGGAGTGCTGCTGGTCGCAGCAACGGCCTATTACTTTTTTTCTACGAACAACTCTTCTGACCTGGTTCTGATAGGCATCGTGGACTCCAACCAGATCGTGGTCAGCCCCAGGATCACTGGACGCATCGAACGGCTCGCGGTCAATGAAGGCGATGAAGTGAAAGCCGGGCAGACACTGGCCGTGCTTGACTCCCAGGAGCTGACGGCGGAACAGCAGGCCGCCCAGGCGCTGCTGGCCAGCCTGCGCTCACAAGTAGCCCAGACGCGCGCGACGGAAGAGCAGACTGCCGGGGAAACATCCAGCGGCGTGGTGAATGCCCAGGCGCGGCTGCGCGCCGCCCAGGCCACATTCGCCCAGACTCAAGCCGACTTGCAGCGCGTGGAGGCGGATGCCAGGCGGGCCATTGCCTTGGCGAAGCAGGGAATTTTCTCGAACCAGCAGGCCGACGAAGCGGAAGCTCAGTTGAAGGCTCAGCAGGCGGCGGTGCGATCGGCGGAAGACCAGGTGCATGCAGCGCAGGCCGATCTCAACACTGCGCAGGCCCGCACCCACCAGGCTCATGCGGCGCAGAGCACCGTAGCCGCCACCCGCGCCCAGGCGCGCAACGCGCAGGCGCAACTGGAAGCCGCAGAAACAAGGCTTGGTTACACCAAGGTGATCGCGCCGCTCAATGGCACCGTGAGCGTCCGCGCTGCCCGTGAAGGGGAGATCGTCAATATCGGCCAGCCGATCGTGATCATTACCGACCTGAGTGACACCTGGGTGCGCGCCGCCATTCCCGAAACCGAGGCCGTGCATATTGCGCTCAATGATCAACTCAATATCCGCCTGCCTTCCGGCGACGTGGTTCCCGGCAAGGTGATCTACAAAGCTCCTGAAGCGGAGTTCGCGACCCAGCGCGATGTAAACCGGCGCAAGCGGGACATCAAGGCAATCGTGCTCAAAATCGCGGTGGACAACAGCAAGAAGATGCTCGTGCCCGGAATGACCGCCGAGGTGCTGGTTCCAGCGGCCAAGGTGAAAGGGTGATATGGCAGAGGTGGCGGCTATCTCGGTAAGGAACATCGTAAAGCGCTTTGGGAACTTTACAGCGGTCGACGGTGTTTCTTTTGATGTGGCTGAAGGCGAGATCTTCGGGTTGCTGGGACCGAATGGCGCGGGCAAATCCACGCTCATCCGCATGATGACCACCCTGCTTGAAATCACCGCCGGCACCGCGCTCATTGAGGGTTATGACGTGCGCAAGGAACCAGACAAGGCCCGCCGCAACATCGGCGTGATTCCGCAGGCCATGACCAGTGACGGCGATCTCACGGTGTGGGAAAACCTGAGCATTTATTCCAAGCTTTATGGCATTTCGGCGGCTGACCGGGAAAGCTCCATCCACGAACTGC
>QHVI01000056.1 GCA_003223515.1 Candidatus Angelobacter sp. Gp1-AA117 | reverse complement strand
ACCTACTACCAGCAATTCCAGAAAATGGGATTAGTGGAGTTGTAGGATTCAACACCGCGCAACTGCCTGTGCACGCCAATGACAAGAAGTTTTCAGGAGAGCCCGATGCGGGAAATCTGCACGTCGGGTTCGACGAGGGGAGAGTGGGTCGCACTACTGTGTTGCCCTCTCTCCTACTCTACCGGCGTACTTCGTTTGTTACCCTTAACTGATGAAGCCGCTGCTGTTGATCCTGGTATCGCTATTTTGTTCCACGCTGTTCGCCGAAGAACCCGCCCCTGGCGCAGAGGTGCTGTATCGCTCCGTAACCATCGACGGAGCCTCTTACCGAGTTATCGTAACCAAGCCGAAAACTCAGGGACACTTTCCTGCCGTTCTGCTGATTGGCGGGCTGGGTTGCTACTCCCTCGCCGACCTTAAGCCCGGCGACGCCTACTACGAGCTTCTTTATGGCCTCACTCGCAAAAGCTATGTGACCATGCGCGTGGAGAAGAATGGGCAAGGCGCGAGCCAGGGGCCGCCCTGTGACAGCCCGCAGTCTGACCTGCAGCTTGCGGTCCGCAGATCGGTGGCTGGTTTGAATGCTCTGGCCTCGTATGACTTTGTGGACCGCCACAAGATACTTAGTGAAGAGATGTAAGATCAGCAGCGTTGGGGACGATGTACTAAAGAAATTCAGAGAAATTGCTGTCAGAGTATTGAACCAGAGAACAATTTTTTTTAAGCTGGACTTCTATTGGCTGTATCGGTTTCTTCTGCAAGCTGCACCGTACGTCGTTCAGCGATACGGCGAAGGAATCGGCAACCCATCACCGGCGCTGTAACAGCCTTATATCTTTCACCAGCAACTCAGGATGGTTACAAAGCAATCCTGATCTTCCTTCATTCATAAGTTAAAACAAACCAGGAGCAACATGCACAATCGAGTACTGAGCCGTGCAGGTGCCCGCGAGTTGACACCTGAAGAAGTGAGCAAGGTTGGAGGTGCGCAAGGCACCGGATGTTTTGGTACCTCGCTGCACAAGAACGGTCCCATTGTCGATTTTGGCTGCGATCCTGCTTAATGAATGGATCGATCGTAAAGTGCAACACCCACTCAACCACAATACGAACTGAACAATTCAAAAGGAGAACTTATGCCGAAGAAACAGGACAATCGAGTGCTCTGCCGTCAACTCGCTCGCGATTTGACGCAGCAGGAGCTTGAGGCTATTACCGGTGGATTTTTCACAAATCCGCACAATGACGTGACCACCACCTTCTGCACCCTCGCCTCCGACGGTGATGATGACTAATGAACACTGGCAGGGCCGCCGTCTGTCCGGCGGTCCCTGCAATCGCTGCACGTCACTGAACCGCTGAGCGGGCATGGTTCGCCAGGAGGACACAATGAAGGTGGTCATTTTTGCGCATCCAAAAGAAAACCATACGTGGCCGGTCAAATGGGCATTGGAGCAAGCTGGATTTGAGGTGGCTTGCTGGGACGGACTTTCGTGGGCTGAGCAGCAGCAGTCTTCTCTTCTCTGGGATACACAGACGAAACAGATGAAGGTGGAACTGGGATCGTTCACCGTAGAACCGGGCGATGCAATCTGGATTCGCCGGCCGGGCCATCCCACGCATCATCCCAGCGTAGTAGAAGCTGATAAAAAATTTGCCGAGGTGGAGTATCGCTCCTTCTATCATTCCATTGCCTACACGCTGGAAACCCTCCCCGTCTGGTGCATCAACAGGTTTTCAGGGGCGCGTTTCATTCACAACAAGGCAGTGCAACTGCAACTGGCGCAGGCCTGCGGTTTGCGTATCCCGGGCACTCTGATGTCCAATTCGCCCAGCCGTATTCGCGGATTCATGGCCGGCAGTCCGGACAGGACGATAGGCAAAGGTTTCACTCCGCACGTCTGGCAGCGCGAGAACGAAGGTGGCGTATCTGTGACGGAGACATTCGAATTAACGCCAGAGCGCCTGCCAACGGACGAGGTCCTTACCTATGCGCCCGCCATTTATCAGCAGATGGTAGACAAGCAGTTCGACATTCGCATGGTGCTCATGGGCAGCCGCATCTATTCATTTGCCCTGCTCAATGCCAAGAAGGCGCTGGATTGGAGGCAGGATGCGGGTTTGGGCAATATCCAGTTGGAGATCGTTCCAACTCCGCCCGATGTTGAGAAAGGAATACTGGAATTTGCCCGCAGGGCAAACATCTGCTTTGGCTCGGTTGACTTCGCCGTGGATCATGATGGCCAATGGTGGTTTCTTGAGATCAACGAGCAGGGACAGTTCCTGTGGCTCGATCAGTTCAATCCGCAAGCCCGGACGCTGGAGAAATTCTGCGCTTTCATTACCGCACCCGAAGGTTCTACCCAGCCGCTGGAAAAGCGCGAAGGTCTGTTTCCAGCATTTTCTGAATACATCAAATATTACCGAAGCCTCAAAGAAAATCAGGAACCTCTTGATGTAGCCGCAGCGGTCGCAGCTTCACCCTTCATGTCATGGGAGACACAAAAAGCCGGCTGATGCCGATCGCGATAACATCATTTTATGGCTGCGCTGAATGCTCTCAAATTGAAAGTGACAGGGCAGCACTCTTGGATCATCGCTGTCGCGTCTTGTGTTTCATGTTGAATGAATGCTTATCTTTCGTCATTTCTGGATTACTCCTCTGACTAATTTAATAGAAAATTAATAAATCGCCAGTTAAAAGCGGTAGCATTTCTCTCCAACTACTGTTTTAATCCAGCTACTACGAAATAGTTAGCAAGCAGACGCTGATGAGTGTAAGCCTGTAACATCTGCCATTTGATTCTTCTCACCGTTTCTCATTAGCGTCCCACATTGAAAAACTGTCCCGGTGTTGCGCAGCAACGATTGTATGCGCCCAAGGTGAAGTGTTGTCTTACGACATGTGATTGGAATGGTTTCGTAACGCGAAGCGTTTCAGAGACTTTTACCTCATCGCGGAGCCAACAGCACTTTTTGGCTTCGTAAGCGCCTTGTCTGGGGATGATGAGCCAGCCTGGTTCCAAACCTTCACTCACCAACAACAGTATGGAGGCAGTCCTGATGAAGGATAAGACATTTACCGCAAACTCTTCTGAGATAAACGGTAATCCGGCAACCAAAGAAGTTCTCCCGGCGAGCAGACGTGGATTCCTGAAGACCGCAGGTTTCGGCGCTGTAGCGCTCACTGCAGGCGCCATCGTTCCTGGCGCTCTGGTGCAAACAGCCGAAGCCGCCGAAATCGGTCCTGCAGAAGCCGGACCAGTTCAGAGAGGAAACCAGCTTGAACAGATCCGCAAGGATGCAGCCAAGGCGCAAAGGCAGGCTGTGATCCATGATTTTCCTCATCCCACTAATGGAGACGAGGAAACGTACGTGGGTTCGCATTTCGAAGGTAATTTCAGCAAGACCTTTCCGCTGGATGCGAATGGCCTGGTAAACCCCAACGATTACCGCAAGCTCCTGGCGGCACTTGAAGCTGGTAGCCAGGACGCTTTTCATGCGGTCCCCGCAGGCGGGCCGGGAAAACTGGCTGGCCCTTTGAGCCCGCTGGTGTTTCAGATTGAAGGCTCTGACTCTCCCGTCATGAAGACAAATTTCATTCCGGGTTCGATTAACAGCGCGGGCGGAGCAGCAGAACAGGCGGAACTCTACTGGGAATACCTGCGCGATGTACCTTTCAGTGATTATGCATCGAACCCATTGATCGGGCAGGCAGTGGACGACATGAACAGGATGTCCGGCTTTAGCGGCATAAAACCTGTCACGGCACAGAATCTCTTCCGTTATCCATTCGTTGGCGCTGCCGATGGTCCTTATCTTTCGCAAGTCCTCTATCAAACGCATCAGCTCGATGGCGTAACCTTTGTTCCGAAAATCCGCACTCGGGCACAGGTTGCCGATCCGAATACGGGGCAGGTGCTCACCGGTCCAGGTACAGGCGTGGATTACATGACCAACCTCAATGAGTACCTCATCGTTGAGAGAGGAAATCCCGCTGTATCGCCCAACGTCTTTGATCCTGTGCCGCGCTTTGTGCGCAACGGTCGCGATTTGGGCAACCTCGCAGCATCAGACACTATCTACTCGCTTTATTTCCGCGCTGCCATCATCCTGTCAGGCTTAGGGGTAGGACTGGACGCTGCAAGTCCCTATACCAGTGATCCCAGAATCAACGGCTTCAGCACCTTCAGCACCGCCTGGATGGAAGGACTGCTTGGCAACGTGCATAAAGCAGAAGCCCATGCGTTTTATGGAAAGTGGTATGTCCATCGCAAAATCAGGCCGGAGCAGTTCGGCAATCTTGTCGATGGCGTGCTAACCAATCGCTTCTCCCTCAACCCCAACATCCATTCTGATCTGCTCAACTCTGCGGTGCTGCCGCTGATCTTTGAGCGCAACCGGCAACTCAACGTAAAACGCGGCATGGGCGTCACCGGTAGCTTCCTGCATCCTCAGGAGTTGAACGGCGGATCGCCTTCTCACCCGGATACGCCTTCAGGCCACGCGTTCAGCGCCGGCGCATGCGTGACCATGCTCAAAGCTGTGTTCGCTGTAGGTACACCCAGCGATCCCAAACCCTGGCCAGTGCAGCCGGTACAGCCGTCCACAGACGGTCTGTCGCTGGTCAACACCACGGATACAAATCTTACTGTCCTTGGTGAACTGAACAAACTGGCTGCCAATGTCGCCGAAGGCCGCAATTGGTCTGGAATTCACAGCCGGGTGGGCGGCAATATGCTGGGCATGACGATAGGTGAAAACGTCGCCATCAGTGTGTTGCAGGACCACGCCGCTACATATCCGGAAGCCTTCAGCGGATGGACGCTCACGAAGTTCGACGGAACCACGGTTGTGATCGGCGGAAATCAGTAACCAAAACAATTCTGTTCAACAACAAAGGGCCGGTGATGGAATGCCGGTCCTTTTTCACGCTTCACTATGATATCAGCCCCTCAGAATCTATCCAGAAACGACCGTCGGCACGAATTTTCGACCTGGAACCTAAGCATCAAAAATGACCGGCTTAGGCTGTGAATCGTGATCAAAACGATGGGAGGGTATGGAGGCAACCCAATGAATCAAATGGAGAAATCATCTGGCGGAGAGGGAGGGATTTGAACCCCCGATACCCTTTCAGGTATGGCCGCTTTCGAGGCGGCTCGTTTCAACCACTCACGCACCTCTCCGCGCCGTTGATGTGGTCTGAATATTATTCTATCAGGACCCTGGCTGCGGCCCTGGTCTTGGCGTAATCCGCCTATCGCTTACAATCAGAGCCAACCCATGAAAATAGAGCTTCGTCCTTACTCTCCAGACGATCAGGATTTCATCTTTAAACTCTACGCCAGCACGCGCCTGCACGAGATTGCTCCGTTTGGCTGGGACACTACACAGCAGGAAGTCTTTCTGCGCATGCAGTTCAACGCGCAAAAACGCTGGTACGATCAGGCTTACCCAAACGCCGATCACCAGATCATTCTTCTCGACGGTCAGCCGGCGGGCCGAATCATGGTGATGACTGAACCGGAAAGCTCGCACCTCATTGAGATAGCCCTACTGCCGGAACTTCGGAACCATGGGATCGGTGCAAAACTTGTGGGCGATCTGGTAGAGAAATCAACTCAAGCGGGGAAAATTGTTCGCCTGCAGGTTCTGCGCACCAACCCAGCCATTCATCTCTACGAACGGCTGGGCTTTGTAAAGACTGGCGAGGATGCCATGTACTTCCAGATGGCCACCAGCAATGGAATTCCCGATGACCCGATCATCAGATCCCCCGATCTCCCGATCATTTGAGTCCATCCGCAATCCTCTTCGCAATACTCTTCATCACGTCCGGCGACGCCCTGTACTCCAGCACCTGCGAATCGAGCGCGAAGTGTAATTTCCTTTTGCGCGCCACCACGGCGGCTATTCCCACTTTGCCTTTCTGCGTGTTGCCGGTGAAATAAGCCTCTTCACCGATTCCGCTGATGGGCTGTACGTTCTTCTCTCCCGCCTGCAGGTGCCGTGTTTCTTTGATGCTTGCCCAAGCCCTGTTTTCGTCTTCAGCCGATTTGCTTTGCACCACGGTCAGCGACAGGATTGCCGGGCCAAGCGCGTTTGGTTTGGGTGTGACCTCATCGTAGCGGCAGGTGGTGGGCTGCGTCTTGATCGCCGATAAATGCATGGGAGCGCCCATGATCTGCTCCGCGTCCGCCGCGCTCAACAGCGAGCAGGCATTGAAGGAATTGTCTTCAGTGCTTGCGTTAACGGCCGGTGTTGCAGCGCTGTTCGGCCCCACGGTGACGCCGGAGCCAGGATTTTCCGTTGGTTTACTGCTGCATCCTGCGAATATAAGTCCAACAAGCAATAGGCTGATCTTCCCAATGGATTTCATCAGTGACCCTTCTCCTCGAAAATATCCATTTTATAAAATTCCGCAAAGTTACAGCCAATAGTGAAAGTGCTAGCTGTAGCGACGTACGAAGCACGTCTCACAACCTCAAGCAGTTTTGTAGTGGATCTCAGACACGCTCAGTCCCATAAACCGCGCAATGATCTCCGCTTCCTGCTCCAGCATGGAACGCACCTTCCTGGGCAGCTTTTCAAAAGGTTCCACGTTCAGCGCCAGTGCCTTTCCTCGCCGCGTATAGGCCCACACTCCTGCAACTCTTCCATTCAACAGTATCACCGGAGAAAGCCATCCCTGGTTGCGGTAGACGCGTTTGTAATAGCGCGCCTCCACCAGGTGGGCTTTATCGGCATGGGCCAGCATGTAAGGATCGAAATGCGGGAGCAGGCGGACCACAGGAGCATCGAGCTGGCTTTTCTGCAATGTTCTCAGATCTTCAGGCAGCAACGGAATAATTTCTGCTGGGCCTCCTTTTCGTCGATCTGCTTCTGCTTCGGCAACCACTGATCGACCCGCACGAATGTTCCCTCCCGTCCGCGGTCAGGCCCGTAACAGATCAGCCCTTCAACCACCGCCGGCCGAAACACGCTCCAGGAAAGCTCCATCCAGGTCTTCAGTCCTCCAGTAATGGTGTGCCTGATGCGTTCGATCAATTCATTCTTAGTCAGAGGCCCCGCGCTGAGCGCATCCATGACCGCCTGGTTCATCACGTCTATCTGCCGCCGGTTGACTTCGATTCTGGCCATCACGCGCATCAGTGCGGCCAT
Source organism: Candidatus Angelobacter sp. Gp1-AA117 (assembly GCA_003223515.1). Lineage (GTDB taxonomy): Bacteria > Acidobacteriota > Terriglobia > Terriglobales > Acidobacteriaceae > Angelobacter. The sequence continues at coordinate 51,577 of QHVI01000056.1, read as the reverse complement.
GCGGCTGCGCTGGATTGCGGCTTTATAGATATAGAAATCGTCTGTGGGCAGCAGATGCAGCGTCTGCCGCATGGCGGTGGTCTTCACTAGGGTGCGCTGCTTCCATAATGCAGAATGGAGATCCTGAACATGAGATTTCGCACTGCGCACACCACAGGCAATCTCGGCGGAGGCCATCAGTTGCGCCTGAATACCACAGACGTTCCGGCAGATGGTGACTAAATCAGGATTGTTCCGTTGAAGCAGAGAATGGCGATGCAGCCGGAATGCCGCCACCTGCTGCCATGTGACACGGCATTCCAGCCTGTTCTTTCGCGGCATGGAAGCTCAGGATTTGTCGATGCCAAGCCGTCCTGCCCCACGGCACGCGATGTAGAGCGCAACAAAGCAGTAGATCACTGCCAGTTCGCCGTGGTTCACAATGGGAAAGAAGCCATGTGGGGCATGTACTTTGAAGTAAGCGACGGCCATTTCGCCACTGGCGACAAAGGCGGCACAACGCGTGAAAAACCCAAAAAATATAAGCACGCCTGCCACTAATTCGATTACCGCACCGATAAAGAAGATATTGAATCCGGCAGGGACCTTCTCTCCATGCAGGAGGCCTGGAAGAAATAACTTCTGCAGTCCGTGGCATGTATACAAAAATCCGAAAACAATACGAAGGAGGAAATAAGCATTTCCTTCCCAGCTTGAAAGAAATTTCATGCGTCATCCTTAAGTGGAGTGTTTCGATTTCAAAATGCCTGAATGCTTCCGCCAATATAAGCCCCGCAACCATCCTCAACAAGTGAAAACGATGGTTCGCTGGTGAATTCATCTCCGGAAATCAGTCAAAGGCATTCTGCGCCATCTCCTTTTCTTTCTCCCGCGCTTCTTCAAACCCTTCAGGCTGCAATTCCGGATGGCTGACGTAATACCGCACGATCTTCTCCAGGTATGCCTCCAGTGGCGTATAGATTAAGCCCAGTTCTTTCTTGCTGCGGATATTATCCAGCTCTGACATCCATTTTCCATGAAACGGAGAGCATGCCGGCAGCAAACCGGCTTTCTCCAGCCTGACGCGTGGAACGGCAATCATTCCAAACTCTGACTTCAGCATGTCAGCCATCATGCGGATCATGTATTCGGCTGAGATGGTTTCATCCTGTGAAAGATTGTAAGCGCGTCCCTTGCCTTGGCCCGATTCAGCCAGGCAGACCACCGCGCTGGCTACGTCTTCCACATAAACATGCCGCACCAGCGGAGTAGGCTCAACCGGAATCACGAACAGGCCGCCATCCTGCAGCCTTCTTACATAGTTCAGCAGGCGATGGTAATGGTCGCGCTCTCCATGGATCATGGGGGCGCGCAGCGATGTCACCGGGAATCTGAAATCCTTCCATGCCTGGAACAGGTGATCCTCGGCTTCCCGTTTGTTCATCCCGTAGAGCCAGTTCTCATAATCAGATTCGCGTTTGATCGGAGGCGCCTTGATCAGTTCACCCTCATAATCCTCTTCACGGAAGGGCCGCTTTATCTTCTTGCGCACCAGGTACACCTGTCCGGTGCTGATAAAGAGGAAATGCCCAGTCCTGTTTTTGAGCACGTCGACTGCGGCAAGCGCTTCTGTTCCGGTGTAAAGGGTGGTATCGATCACCGCTTCAAAGGTGCGCGAGCCAAGCGCCTGCTCCATGTCTTGCTTCTGGCTGCGGTCGCCATAGATGCGCTCTACGCCCGCAGGCAGCTTCGCCCGCGTGAGGCCGCGATTGAAGATCGTGATCTTGTGCCCGCGCTCGTGCAGCAGTTCGACGATGGATAAACCCAGGTTCCGGGTACCGCCAATAATCAGGATGTTAATATTGCTCTCCTTCGGCTAAATCAAAATTGCGATTATATTGGTGCCGGAACTATGCGGAAACTGTTTTGAATTCTCCTCAGGCACAACCGGAGCAAAGCTCGCCCCTGGCCCGGCGCCTCGGCCTCTTTGACGCCACCATGCTGGTCATGGGCGGCACTGTCGGCGCTGGTATCTTTATAAATCCCTATGTTGTCGCCCAGCAGGTACACACGCCCGCGCTGATTCTGGGTGCATGGGTTGCCGGAGGAGTCATCGCCCTTACCGGGGCATTCATCTGGGCTGAACTGGCTGATCGTCTCCCTCAAGTCGGAGGACAATACGCCTACCTCCGCGAGGCTTATCACCCGCTTGTGGCCTTCCTCTATGGATGGGTGCTGCTGCTGGTGATCCAGACGGGAGGCATGGCGGCCGTCACCGTCACCTTCTCCCGCTATTTCCTCGAACTCACCGGATGGCCGGTTCCAGAATGGCTCGTCGCTATCCTCACGCTGACTCTCCTTACGATTGCTAATTGTCTGGGCGTGAAGAGCGGCAGCAACGTGCAGAGCGCGCTCATGCTGCTGAAGATTCTGGCTATCGCGCTGCTGGTGATTGCTGGAGCACTGCTGGTGCATGCCCCGCATCTCTCGTTCCGGCCCGTAGCAGACCAGCCTCTTTCATTCGGCTTGCTTTCATCTTTTGGGGCTGCCATGGTGCCTGTACTCTTCGCTTATGGTGGATGGCAAACCGCCTGTTTCGTTGCCGGAGAATTGAAAGAACCGCGACGTGATCTGCCGCGGGCCCTGATTCTTGGCGTCATGGGTGTAGCCCTGCTTTACACCTCGGTGAACTTCATCTGCCTTCGCGCCTTGGGAGCAACCGGTCTTGCGCAAACGCATACTCCCGCATCAGCCGTCATGCGCGCTGCCATGGGCAATCGTGGCGCCATTATGATCGCCCTGGGTATCGCCATTTCTACCTTGGGATTTCTGAGCCAGAGTGTGCTCACCGCGCCCCGGGTCTATTTCGCCATGGCTGACGACGGAGTCTTCTTCCGCCAGCTTGCTTGGCTGCACCCACGCACCCGCGTTCCCGTAGTTGCCATCACCGTGCAGAGCCTATGGACCATCGTCATCCTGCTCTCCGGCAGCTTCGAACACATCCTCAACTACGTCACCTCCATGGACTGGATCTTTTTCGGCCTTTCTGCGAGCTGCCTCTTTGTGCTTCGCCATCGCGGCCTGGGCACTCCGCGCACCCGCATGCCCGGACACCCTATTACTACCGCGCTTTTCTGCACCGCCTGCGCCGCCGTGGTCATCAATACCATTTATCAGTTTCCCAAAAATACCTTGATCGGCCTGGCCATTCTCGCCACCGGCGTGCCTGTGTACTACATTTGGAGGTGGATCTCACGAGCATGAACGTTTCCCGCAGCACCGCGCGTTCCCCGTATATGGAGTGGGCCAAGCTCCAATTAGCCGCTAAGTACAACCTGGCCACCAGCGGCATGATCAGCCTGCCCCTGGCAGAGCTCGGCGTGAAAATCGAGGAACTCGAAATCAACGGCCCCAGCATCTATGGCTACGATCCTCTGCTGAAGGCCATTGCCGACCGCTACCGCGTGCCCCAGGAATCCGTGGTCAGCGCCGTAGGAACATCGCTCGCCAACTACCTTGCTTTGGCCGCGATTACTGAACCCGGCGACGAGGTTCTGATCGAGCAGCCTTCCTATGGCCCGATTCTCGATGTAGCGCAATATTTAGGATTGACGGTCCGCCGCTTCGCCCGTCCCGCAGAAATGAACTTTGCTCTTGATCTGGCCGATCTTGAGCGCCAACTCACTCCACGAACTCGCGCCCTGGTCATTTGTAACCTTCACAATCCCAGCGGCGCCTTCATTCCAAACCCAGTGCTGGGAGAAGTTGCCACGCTGGCGCGCAAGACAAATACTTACATCGTGGTAGATGAGGTCTATCGCGAAATGCTCTTTGAGCAGGAGCCACAGACTGCCTTCCATCTCGATCCCGAGCGCTTCATCATTACCAACAGCCTCACCAAAGCCTATGGATTGAGTGGCCTGCGCTGTGGATGGCTTCTTGCCCCTTCTGACATAGCTGAGCGCATGTGGCATATCAACGATCTGCACGGCGCCACCTTTGCTCATCCGGCTGAACTGTTGAGCGTGATCGCTTTCTCTAAACTCGATCAGATTTCCGCGCATATGAAAGCCCTGCTCGATACCAACCGTGCATTGCTCAAGAACTTTCTGGATTCGCGCAACGATCTCGATTACTTCTGGCCGGAATACGGAACCATCGTCTTTCCCCGCCTGCGTACTGAAAAATCTTCGTGGAGCGCAGCCGCCCTCGGCTGCGCGGAAAACTCTCTCCCGGCAGAAGGCAAGACGAGCACCAGCACTACAGAAGAATTCTGCACCATGCTGCGCAACGATTTCGATACCAGCGTGGTTCCCGGCAGATTTTTCGAAACGCCCAGCCGTTTCCGCATGGGTGTAGGTATCGCAACCGAAGCAGTGAAGGACGCCTTAAATCAGTTAGAAAGGGCTCTCGATAAGATCTTGTCACCTTCGCGCCCTTAGAGTCATTTGCGGTAAATAGGCTTGCTATATACTGCTCACCAACATGGCCGGATACTCAAAACGATCTCTTGTCGAAAAGCTGGGCATCAAGCCGGGGCACAAAGTCTATCTTGGCAATCCGCCTTCAGATTACCGCAAAACATTGGGATCGCTGCCTGAAGACGCAACTCTCCTGAAGGTGCTTAAAGGCCCCTGCGGCTTCATCCAGTTCTTCACCAAAGGCAAAGCTGAACTGGAGTCTACCTTTCCGAAGCTGAAGAAAAACCTGGAGCAGGAAGGCTCCCTCTGGATTTCCTGGCCCAAAGGCGCTTCCAAAATCAAGACGGATCTGAATGAAAATGTTGTGCGTGACATCGGCTTGCGCCATGGCCTTGTAGACATCAAAATCTGCGCCATTGACGACATCTGGTCAGGATTGAAATTTGTGGTGAGATTGAAAGATCGCAAATAGCAGTTGGCAATTTGTGTTCACTTGATTGAGCGAAAGCTAAAAGCCAAGGGCCAGAGCTAAATTGCTATTTGCCCTATTCAAACCAGCCGCTCCGGTAGGCAATCCACCAGCTCAGGACAGCGATGGGCAAGCTGGCCACTAATCCCCAGACCAGCGGCAAAAGAAAGTCCGCCAGCAGACTCAGCCCGATAAAGATCATCCAGAAAAATTTGCGTTCCATAAGTAGCTTCCAGCTCCTGGCTGCTAGCTATCGTCAGTCCAGCAAAAATCTTTCCAATATAAAACGGGAAATATGGAAAGCATGATAATGATCGGGACATCTTTGAACCTGGCTACAAGCCGCTGAACTGGTAATGAACAATTGGCACGTAGAAGTGTCCTTTCCCGCATGCCTTGTGGCCAGTTTCCCTGCGCTCGGCTTTGCCCAAAAGCCAATTGCTATGTGCCGACTGCTTACTTGTTCTTCCACACCGGCTTGCGCTTCTCGATCACGGCGCGCAGACCTTCCTGGACGTCTTCCAGATTCATCAATTCATTGAGATAGAGGTCCTGCGACTTCTTCATGGCTTCTTTCAATGGCAGGCCCATCGAGTTGCCGATCACGCGCTTGGCTACTTCCAATACCGGGCCGCTGAACTCAGAAATCCTGGTGACCAGCGACTCTACATGCGTCGTCAGTTCAGCTTCAGGCACTACTTTGTTGACGAAGCCGAAGCGTAGCGCCTCTTCCGCAGAAAGCGCCTCGCCCGTCAGAATCAGTTCATAGGTCTTCTTGGGGCCAATCAACTGCGGCAGCATCACGGCGGCAAACGGCGGAAATACACCCAGCTTAACTTCCGGTTGTGCAAATTTGGCTTTGGGGGTTGCAATCACCACATCGGCAAAGCCCACCAGTTCAGATCCTGCGCCGATCGCCGGTCCATTCACAACCACGATTACCGGTTTCGAAATATCCACCATCGCCTGAAATACGCGGGTGAAGGCGTCTAACGTCTGAAATACGCGGTCCGGCCGCGAATCTTCAAGCGAAATACCTGCGGAAAATGCGGATTGGGAAGATTGCAGCAGAATGGCCTTCACATCGGCGCGCCCGTTCAGGCTCTCGATTGACTCGGCCATCTCCTTCATCATGGGGACGGTGAGCACGTTGTGAGGTGCGTGATTCAGCGTGAGCCGGGCAACGCAACTGGTGATTTCAAACTGAATGAATTTGTACCCGGGCATGGTTGAAGAAGCCTGGGGTTCTCCGGTTGTGGGGGTGGCCATGATTACCTCAATTTAGTCAGGACGGCTGCTGGCGTGATTATCTGATGAAATCCGCGCTGGGAACAAGTGAGGCAATAGCCCTATGTCTTTAGTGTTGTATCTACTGGGGTACAACTTGACAGGATAAGCTGCATGGTTTGATGATCTTCTGCATCAGTGAATCTGAAAGGGAGGAGTCACGATATGAAGAGTTTCCTGAAATTTATGGCTATGGCGGTGGTTCTGGGGATGTTTGCCCTGCCCGCAGGCTTTGCCAAATCAAACACCAATACCACCACACCCGTAGTGGCTGAAGACGAAGATCAGCCCCACATGCAGGCTGCCCTTGATGCCCTGAAGCAGGCGGAGCAGCATCTTCAGCAGGCCAAGCATGACAAAGGCGGACACCGCGCCAAGGCTCTTGCCGCCACTCGCGAAGCCATCAAGCACGTGGAAGCAGGCATGAAGGCGGGCGACAAGAACGAAGACAAGCACGAACACAAGTAATCGCTCTTTGCCGTCAGAGCCAGGCCAGGCCGGTCCGTCCGGCCTTTTTCATTTGCTGCTGGTTCCGTACAATGCCTTTATGAAGATTGCCCTGGGCGCAGACCACGCCGGATATGAATTGAAAGAAAAGATCAAGCAGCACCTCCAGCAGCAGCAGATCGCCATTCAGGATGAGGGCACCAGCTCAAACGAATCGGTGGACTATCCTGACTTTGCCGCCAAAGTCGCGCATGACGTAAGCGACCGCCGCGCCGATCTTGGAATCCTGGTCTGCGGCAGCGGAATCGGCATGGCTATTTCAGCTAACAAAATCGATGGCATCCGCGCTGCCAATGTCAGCAGCGAATATGAGGCGCAAATGAGCCGCGAGCATAACAACGCCAACGTGCTCGCTCTGGGCTCACGCATCCTGCAGGAAGATGAAGCCGTCAGGATCGTCGATAAATGGCTCGCTACATCTTTTGCCGGCGGACGCCACGAGCGCCGCGTCGAAAAAATCACTAAACTCGAAACCGAGCATGCATGAGCAATACAACTCGATTCAAGCGAGAATACCGATAGTGATGGGAAAAAATTGCGCCGGACATGATGAATTGCTAATGTCTAACTGCTGATGCTCCGCTATGTGACCACCCGCGTCCTCTACATGGTTCCCGTGCTGTGGCTCGTGGTATCGGTGGTCTTCCTGCTCATCCATCTCGTTCCTGGTGATCCCATCCAGCAGATGCTCGGCGAGGGTGCTTCCGCCGGAGACATCGAAGCCGCCCGCCGCGCCTATGGCCTTGATGTGCCCATCGGCCGCCAGTATCTGAATTACTGGAAAGGCGTTCTCCATGGCGACCTTGGACGCTCGCTGCGCTTTGACCAACCCGTCACCCAGATCATCTCCCAGCGGTATCCATGGACTCTGCAACTCACGGTTGCAGCCATGATTGTGGCGCTGCTCATCTCCATTCCGGCAGGCGTGCGCTCTGCCCGCAGGCGTAACCGCTGGGATGACCGCCTGCTGAGCTTCGTCAGCCTTCTGGGATTGTCATTTCCCAACTTCGCTCTCGGCCCCATTCTGATTCTGTTTTTCGCGATTCATCTCGCCATGCTGCCGGTCTCCGGTTCCGGCACAGTGGCTCATCTTGTTCTTCCCGCCATCACTCTGGGCGGAGCACTGGCCGCAATCCTCACCCGCATGGTGCGCACTGCCATGCTTGAAGAACTCAGCCAGGACTACATTCGCACTGCCCGTGCCAAAGGTCTTTCGGAAAACGTGGTGGTGTACAAGCACGCGTTGCGAAACGCGCTGGTTCCGGTTCTGACGGTGGTTGGACTTCAATTTGGTGCGCTGCTGGCCGGCGCCATTGTGACCGAAACAATCTTCTCCTGGCCTGGCATCGGACGCCTCACCGTTCAGTCCATCGGCAATCGCGACTATTACCTGGTGCAGGGCTGCATCCTGGTCATTGGATTGACCTACGTCGCCGTCAACTTCCTTACCGATCTTTTTTACTCATTAGCCAACCCACGCATCAGGCAGTAAAGGGGCTCTTGGCTTTTAGCTTCTGGCTCTTAGACTTTTTTTGTGACGCTTTATCCTGACGAGTGATGTCATTCAGCCAGCAGCTAGTGGCTAGCTTCAGATGAACATCTCCTCTTCTCCCTGCGCCGCTGCGGCATTGCCGTGCTTCTTCTCTTCGCGTACGCGCCGCAGAAATCCCAGGCTGGCATTCACTGCATGAAAGACCGCATGGACCCGGCGCACCGGGTTCACCACAGAATGCTGCAGGAAATCGGTGGTCTCTTCCACTTTATTGGCTGTGCTGCTGATCATCTCGTCCAGGCGGGCTGCCTGCATGCGCGCCCGGTTGAGAATTTCTCCACTGGTCTCCACCACTTCTGTCGCATGGGCTCGGATAGTGGCCGTAGTTTGTGCCAGGTTGCTGGTAATCTCGCTGATCTTGGGTTGCACGTCGTCCAGAATGGAGCGTGCAACGGCGAGTACCGGCGTGGCCTGCTGCTCCAGACGGTTGGCAACCTTCTCCATCCGTTCAGAGCTTCTCTTCACCGCCTTATACAGAGCGAAGAGAAGCCCCGCCTGGAAAACAATGGCTACTGTAGTACAAGCCACAAATATCAGCATCAAAGTGTCGTTCACCTGGTCTCCAGGAATGAATTAAGAGCGAGGGCCCTTCTGGCCTTCAGTAGTCTCGCGAAAGGCCTTTACCCCTTCGTCGATGGCACTGCTGATGTTATCCCTTTGCCGGTTAACCACTTCCTTGCCGCGCTCTACCCACTGGCCCACAGCGTCACGCGCCTCCCGGCCGCGGTTCTTGATGTAATCCTTCCCTTCAGAAGCAGTGCTGCGGATTGCTTCGCGCGTTTCGCGGCCGGAGCGCGGAGCATAAAGGACGCCCAGCAGCGCTCCAAAACCAAGTCCTGCCAAAAACCACATCAGGCTACTGCTATTTTCTCTATCAGACATCGCAAGTCCTCCAAAACAGGAATCGTAACACCCGCTTCGGACTTAATTCAAATACCGAGAGCAGGATTGGGGACGCCAAAGCTCGTTTTCGGAAGCATTTGACTCAACCGCCGAGGCCGCAGAGGTTGAATTCATTGACCCATTCTTCCTCAGTCTTCCGCATGTACTGACATGGAATTGCCGCTCTTGCTTCGCTCTACGATCATGACGCGCTTCACCGGCATGCCCAGCATCGACCGTGAAACCATGATCGATTCTACGGTGCGGATTTCCGGGTCTTTGATCTCGGTAAGGATCTTGATGGCCTTGCGCTCCGAGATTCTGGTTTCGACTTCGATGAACCGGCGGTAAGCATCCACTGAGGGCCACCAGGCTTTCAGAGCGCTAAGTTGCAGCGGCAGATCGGGAAGCAACTTGCGCAACTCGTCCAGTGCCTGCTTGGCCGCGCTCGGACTGTCTTTCCACACCTGCTGTGCAATGCCATCCAGGGCCTGCGCGCGTGGACACAGCCGCATGTTCCCTATAGATGCCGGCAGGGCCGCTGCCTGGGCAATCGCCTGTGTAGGATTCTGGCCTGCATCACTTACGATTTTCTCCGCCTGGCGCATGGCTTCCTGCATCCATTCAACATTTCCGCCGCCTCCTCCGCCGTGGACGCTGGTGCTCATGCCGTGGTTCTTCGCCTTGGGATCGGCCATTCCAGGATCGATCGATTGCAGGCCGCTTGAGTACTGTGTCAGCTTGGCTTTTAACGACTGATTTTCCTCCAGCAGTTGCCTGGCTCGGCCTTCATCCAGCTTCTCGATCAGCGGCAGCAGCGCAAAAAGCTGGTATTCATATTCGGAACCGAAGCTGGTTGTTCCGCCCTCTCCGCTGATGGTGATGGAAGCGGCGTTGGTGGCGTTCTCGGTGTTCTTCTTGGCCTGGCTCAGGATTTCATCCACCGCCTGCATCACCATTTTGGGCGGCATCTTTGAGCCAAAAGAAGCCGCCATATACGTAAGCGTGTCACTGCCTACGTGGACGCCTTTATGCTCATGATTCTTGTAGCTGTTCACCGCCTGCGCAAACAATGACATCCTCTCCCCGCTCATCTCCTCGGGCATCACCATCATCAACTTGCCCCCGGTGCCATAAGGAAACTCATCGAAACGGGTAATCTGGTTCACCAGGTCAATGGCCGACTCAAAATTCTTGCTCTCGATATAGCGGGAAATGATCTGCTCAGAAGCCTGCTTGCGCGGCCGGGGTTCAGCCTGTGGCAGGAACTCTTCTACGTCTGCCTGTGACAGCGGCAGCAGCGTCCGGAAGATATCCTCCTGGATATTCTGCTTGGTGAAGTTGTCGTCCCGGATTCCCAGCGATGCGGTAAACGCATCCTTCAGCATCTCGATGGCTTTCTTCTTATCCAGCGTCACATGCACTTGCGCGATCTGCAGCAGGCTGTAGGCCCGCATGGGCGATTCAAAGCCCCGCGCCGTGCTTTCAGAAATCTCCAGCATCTGGGTAGCAAGCTGCGTGTCTTCCTTTGACACCTTTACCCCGTTGGCGTCTGCCTTGGGGCTCGACGTTGTCCTTGCCGAAACTTCCTGCTGCTGTTGCACCTGCTGGCTAAAAGCGCACGACGCCAGCAGCGCCGCCGCAACAATGACCTGTAGCTTGAAAGCACTCCGCGCCATAATTCTCCCATTCAGCGGATTGTCTCCTGGATTTCCTGAGTAGACGGATTGTACCCCGAATCGTCACCAACAGGGCATTACTTCACTGCATTCAAGCCCGGAGCTCGGAATCTGGCGGTTTACGCATCCCATATCTGAAATGAAGAATCTGAAGAGCTTGCTTATTTTCGTCGATTCGGTAATAAATCAGAATCGGGGTATGAACGAGCTTCCGGACGTGAGTACGTTTTCTGACTACTCCGCCCATGCGGGGAAAACGGCTGAGCAATTCGACGTGTTCGATCAATGCGGAACCGAATCGGGACGCTGTATCCGGACTGTCCTCGGCGATGTACCCGATGATCTCAGCGAGATTGTTTAGCGCCTTTTGCGTGTAGATGATTCTGTAATCCACTGTGGCAAGAGCTTGCGAACTTTCTCAGCCGAGACTACTCGGCCAGCATCAGCGTCTTTGATACCTTCATCAATGGCAGCAAGGGTTTGCTCATCTTCATCATCCGCCGCAGGCAACGGATTCTCGAATTCGAATTTCTTTGCCTTGGCCATGGCCTAATGGTAGTACACAGCGCATGACAACACAATAATAATTAACGCCAATCGCGTCATTCGCGGCTTACTTCCAATTTCCAAGAGCTTTCCTCGGTGACCTTTGTGCCCCCCCGTGTCCTTTGTGGTCAGATTTTGATTGCGCTATGCTGCGCTGCGTCCTTTGCGGTTAAAATAATGACTATGCAGCGGGAACCCGCTGAACTGTGGGTCTCGACTCAACCGAATGAAATCCTTTCTCGAAACCGTTCGCGAACGTGTCGTTATTTACGACGGCGCCATGGGCACCCAGATTCAGGAGCGCCAACCCACGCTCGACGATTTTTGGGGCAAAGAGAACTGTTCTGAAGTGCTGGTTCTCAGCCGGCCGGACATCATCAAAGACATTCACGCCTCTTATTTCAAGGCGGGTGCCGATGTTGTGGAAACCAATACCTTCGGCGGCACCAGCATCGTCCTGGGCGAATTCGACCTCCAGGATAAAGTCCACGAGATCAACCAGCGAGCCGCAGAGATCGCCCGCGAAGTAGCCGCCGATTTCTCCACCTCTGATAAGCCGCGCTTCGTCGCCGGCTCTATCGGTCCCACCACCAAGCTGCCATCGCTCGGCCACATTGGCTTTGACGCTATGTGGAAGTCCTATCTTGACCAGGCATTGGGCCTGATCGAGGGCGGCTGCGACGTGCTGCTCATCGAGACTTCGCAAGACATTCTGCAAACCAAGATTGCGCTGGCCGCCGTCTTTGACGCTATGAAGCAGGCTGGAAAACGCCTGCCTGTCCAGACGCAGGTTACCCTCGAAGCCACCGGCACCATGCTGCTGGGCACCGAGATCGGCGCTGCCGAAACTGCGCTCGAACCTTACGACTGCGAGATTATCGGCCTCAACTGCGCCACTGGCCCGAAAGAGATGAATGATGCGGTGCGTTACCTCGCTCACAACGCGCCCAAGGAAATCTCCGTGCTGCCTAACGCCGGGCTGCCGCAGAACGTCGGCGGACATGCGCATTATGCCCTCACGCCTGAGGAACTCGCCGAGTACCACAAGAAATTCATCACCGAGTACGGCGTCCACGTAGTGGGCGGATGCTGCGGCACCACTCCCGCGCATATCAAGAAGATCGCTGAAATCTGCGGCAATCTCCAACCCGCAAAGAGGGAAGTCACCGTCACTCCGGCAGCGGCCAGCGCCTACAGCATGGTTCCACTCGATCTCGATCCCAAGCCGCTGATCGTTGCCGAGGAGATGAACACCACCACGCGTGTCGAGCACTTCCGCAATATGGTGCGCGCCGGAAAATATGACGACATCGTTGCCCTCGCCAGACGCCTGGTCAATGAAGGCTCGCACATGCTTGACCTCTGCTGCGCCATCGTCGGCGAAGACGAGAAGGGCTATATCAGCTCCATTCTCGATAAAGTCGCCACCCGTGTGCCTGCACCCGTTCTTGTCGATTCCACCGAGGCCGATGTGATCGAAGAGGCGCTCAAGCGCATTCCCGGCAAGGCCATCATCAACTCTATCAATCTGGAAGATGGTGAGAAGCGCACCTCCAAAGTTCTGCCTATGGCCAAGCGCTACGGTGCTGCCGTGATCGCGCTCACCATCGATGAAGAAGGCATGGCGCTGACCGCCGAAAAGAAAACCGCCATTGCCAAACGCATCTATGAACTGGCTACGGAAAAGTACGGCATCCGCCCGAGCGATTTGATCTTTGATGCGCTTACCCTGCCCATCTCTACCGGACAGGAAGAGTACCGCACCGCCGGCATCGAGACGCTCAATGCCCTCCGCAAGATCAAGCAGGAATTGCCTGAGGTCAAAACCATCCTGGGCGTCAGCAATATTTCTTTCGGGCTGAACACCTACGCCCGGCGCGTGCTTAACAGCGTCTTCATGAAAGAGGCGGTAGACCATGGCCTCGATATGGCCATCGTGAATTACGCCAAGATCTACCCGCTCTACAAAATTCCTGAGATTGAGGTGGAGCTGGCGCGCAAGCTCATCTATCGCGATACCTCGAATGGCGACCCGCTCCAGAAATATATGGCGCACTTCTCCGGCGTGGATAAGCAGCCCCAGGCTGAAGCCGCGCCCGTCGAGTCGCTCTCCGTAGAAGAAAAGCTCAAGCGCTGCATCATCAACGGAGAAAAATCACTCGGCGAAGGCGCGCGCCGCCAGACGCTCGAACAGATTCTCGAAGACGCGCTCACTCGTTATTCACCGCTCGACGTGATCAATACCGTGCTGCTCGATGGCATGAAGACCGTCGGCGAACTCTTTGGTGCGCGCAAGATGCAACTGCCTTCGGTGCTCGACTCGGCCGGAGTGATGAAGCAGGCCGTCGCCTATCTTGAGCCTAAGATGGAAAAGTCCGGAGGTTCGCAGAAGGGAACGATCGTCCTCGCCACCGTGAAGGGTGACGTCCACGATATCGGCAAGAACCTGGTCGACATCATCCTCAGCAACAACGGCTACAAGGTCGTAAATCTCGGCATCAAGCAGCCGTCGGACACCATCATCGCTGCCGCCCGCGAACACAAGGCAGATGTTATCGGCCTCAGCGGACTGTTGGTCAAGTCCACGCTGGAGATGAAGTATGTCATTCAGGACCTTCAGGCGCAGAAGCTCGAATACCCGGTGATTTGCGGCGGCGCCGCCCTCACCCGCAAATATGTTGAAGACGATCTGCGCCGCGAATACTCCAATGCCGTTTTCTATGCAGACGATGCCTTTGCCGGCCTCCACCTCATGGACGATCTCACCTCGCGTAATGGTGCGCGTGAAAAGCGCCTCGCCGAAGGCAGCCAGGTGAAAAAATTTGCCAAAGCCATAGCTGCGGCCGGAGGCGAAGCCTCCATCAGCACCGAACGCTCCGCTGTGGTGCAGCCCGCACCCAATATTCCCGTGCCGCCCTTCTACGGCGTGCGCGTGCGTCGCGACTTTGATCTTGAGGAAGTCTTTAAGTATATCAATCTCACCGCGCTCTTCAAGAACCAGTGGCAGCTCAAGACCGCCTCGCAGACCGATTACGCGCGTTTAGTGGAAGAGAAGTACAAGCCCATCCTGCACGATCTCGAAAAAGAAGCCATTGCCGGCGGCTGGTTCGAGCCCAAGGTCGTCTACGGCTATTTTCCCTGTCAGGGTGAAGGCAATGATGTCATCGTGTATGATTCGCCCGAATCGCGCCGGGAGATTCAGCGCTTCACCTTCCCGCGCCAGCGTGAAGGACGCAAACTGTCTATTGCAGATTTCTTCCTGCCCCGTGAAGAAAGCCCATCCGGCAGGCTGGATGTGATCGGCCTCTCCGTTGTCACCATAGGACATCATGCATCAGAGGTCACCAAGAAGCTCTTCGACGACGGCGAATTCACCCGCTACTTATATGTGCATGGCCTGAGCGTAGAAACCGCCGAAGCCCTGGCCGAACTCATGCACAAACTCATCCGTGAAGAACTGGGCATAGCCGGCGATGACGCTCCGGCCATCTCTGATCTTTTTCACCAGAAGTACCGCGGCTCGCGCTATTCCTTCGGGTACCCGGCGTGCCCCAACCTCGAAGACCAGACGAAACTTTTCGCGGTGCTCAAACCGGAAGAAACCATCGGCGTGCATCTCACCACCGGCTTCCACATGGAACCCGAGCAATCCACTTCTGCCATTGTGGTGCACCATCCGCAGGCGAAATATTTTGTGGTATGACAGTATTTAGTATTTTGGGCAATAATATACTTGACACACCCGCAATCTTGGGCTATTCTGGTTTTGTCATGGAACAGAAAACCCCAAAAACCTTGCAGCAGGCAATCCAGTACTTCTCCAATCCTGATGCCTGCATTCAATTCTTTGTCGAGTTGCGTTGGCCGGATGGCGTTATTTGTCCAACCTGCGGCAGCAAAGATGTGTCCTACATCTCTACTCGCCGTATCTGGAAATGCAAAACAAAGCATGACCATCGGCAATTCAGCATCAAGGTTGGAACCATTTTCGAGGACTCGCCCTTGCCTCTCGAAAAATGGATTATGGCCATGTGGATGATTTGCTGCTGCAAGAACGGTGTTAGCTCTTACGAGATTCACCGCGCTATCGGCGTAACTCAGAAATCCGCTTGGTTCATGCTGCACAGAATTCGCAAGGCTATGAGTCGCGGCTCTTTTCTGAAATTGGGTGGCAATGGTGGCGAAGTGGAAGCCGATGAAACTTTCATTGGTGGCAAAGCACGGAACATGCACAAGAGCGTGAAAGAACGCCGTATTACCGGACAGGGCCACAACATTCAGGACAAAGTAATCGTAATGGGAATGTTGGAACGTGGCGGAAGGATTCACACTCAGGTCATCACTGACCGGAAGAAAGAAACCTTGCAGCCCATCGTTAAGAAGCATGTCGAGGCAGGTTCCTCTCTCTACACTGATGAGCTGTGGGGTTATACCGGATTGGATGCTGACTTCGATCATCAGGCGATTGACCACGCAATCAAGTACGTTGATGGCCGTGTGCATACTAACGGCATGGAAAACTTCTGGTCACTGTTGAAGCGCATGCTAGGTGGAACCTATGTTTCCGTTGAACCTTTCCACCTGTTCCGCTACTTGGATGAACAGGTATTCCGTTATGAGAATCGCGCAACCAAAGATAACCCGTTGAACGATTCAGACCGCTTCATGCTCTGCGCTTCTCAGATAGCCGGAAAGCGCCTCACTTATAAGGAACTCACTGGCAAAACAGATGCGAGGCAAGCGCAATCCTTCTAACGTTCACGGTCGTTTGAAACGCGGGAAACGGGCGAAGTCTTAGCCCGTTTTTTCTTTCGTTCTTTCGCTTCTTTCTCCGCTTCGATTTCCCGTTTAACCTCTGCTCCTGGTACGTTGATGATTCCACGCACAAAGTTTTTGAATCTCTCGAATTCTGGTGACGTGTCAGACTTCATAAATTTTAGCTCTTCTTTTTTGACGCCTGACTTGCTCCCAATTTTGCAAGTCCAAGCACGATGCCGGAATTCGTAAGCACGGCTCCCGGCCACAGCACATTAGCTGCTTTCTGCAATAGAGCGAAGTCCTCAGCGGACATTTTCACGTTGACTTGAACAGTGCGTTTCCCTGCTGCCATATCGCTCTATGTTTACAGTGGCCAGCAGGAATCTCCAATGGTACTATTAGTACTATTCGTACCAACGGAGATGCAAGGATGAAGCCGGAAATTTACCAAGCACTCTCGCAACTCAACAGCAGCTTTGTGCAGATCGTGGAATCGCTCAAAGCTTTGCACGGTCAGGGCATCGTAACAGGGGATTATGTCCATGAGCATGACGTCAGACTCTCTGAAACGTGTGCCGTGATGAACGTCCACATCATTGCAAAACTCAGCAGCCGCGAAATTGAAAAACCAAGATCATTTTGGGAAAATGCGCGCCAAATTTAACTAACCCTAGTTTCGCTGGAAAATCCAACCCTGCTGAGATTCCGCCGGATTTCCGCAGGGTTCCAGCGAACTAATTTCGCAGATGCTTAGCGAGAAATTGCAGAAAGTCCTTTACCCGCTCCACTGCCGCCAGCGCCTCTGTGGCTTTGTGTGGCTTTTTGGCATGAGATATATCATTCCTCCAAATATCCTTCATAAACAGACAATGCTGCCCTGCGTCCGAATATAACTCTAATTGCTGCTGCCGTTTCTGACTCATAGGTAACAGACGAATTGCTGCTATTTTGTTGTTAATCTCAGTTATGACTTTATTCCACGTTGCCAGTTCAACGGGATGCTGCTTCCCTTTATCGAACACTTTTACCCGAAGACGCTTTGAGAGTTTGCGTAAACCATGTTCTGCTGCTCTCATGGAATGGAACACTGCTGCCGTATTTCTTTCCAGAGCGTAACAATGCAGGGCCTCTTCGCAATCCGGTTTGGCATCTGGGATCACTTTCCAAATGTCATTCCAGTGGTGCGCCATTTGATCCAATAGCTCGGCATTCTGGGGGGGAACGAAAGCAAATGTCTTCCACTGTAAATCCGCTTCTATTGCTCGTCGTAACACGTCAAGCTCGTAATATGCCTCTTGCCAAGTTATTCCAACTTTGTACTTCATCCAGAACGTGCCGCCACCTTCCCACACAAGGTCATTTGTGGACTGCAAACGAATCTCTTGAGAGATTTCATGTGCAGTCCTCATAATGCCGCTTAAATGGTGCTCCGCAATCTCTTCCGGCATTCTCTCGTCTCTATGATCTGGATCAGTGGCAAGTTTTTGAATAGCTTCCCTATGCTCGTGGATATGCTGTAGTAGCTTTACCAGATGCCAAACGCAAAATTTACTCATGATCTCCCAGAGGGTGAGAATTTCAAAACTCAAATTTCACCCCCATCATGCGCTTGACATGTGGGTGTGTCAAGTATATTATTGCCCTAACTACTAACTACTTCTTTTCATACTTCCAATTCCTCCCCTTGCCCTCCGCCATCCACTCTACCGATGTCTGTATCCGCTTCTCGCGTGTCTCCTCTGTCTTTGCCTCGGTCACCCATTCCACATAATCTTTCTTCTTGCTGTAAGGGAATCCCTCGAACGTGGCCAGCGCCTTCTTGTTCTTGCGGATGGCCGCCATGAAGTAGTCCGGCACTTTAAGTTCTTTTCGCTCGCTCGGCGGTGTTACCTTCCTGGCAACTTTTATGCCATCATCGTTGAGCTGTCTGGCTCTCTTTACGTAGCCGATCAGCACTTTCTTCGAAGGCAGACCTTTCAGTGACGTGATGCGCCCGAATTGTCCCATTGCATCTTCCGACTTATTTTCCTTCGCATCGAAGATCAGATTGCCCTTCCAGAACCCGAAGGCACAATGCTGCTTGAAGGCGGCCAGCCCGCACATGATTCCCTTGTAATCAAAATTGGGGAAGCCCCACTTGATTGTCTCCTGCACCTCCGGACACCCCTCATGCACGACCTCGCGCAGGTAGGTCAGGATGGGCCGGGCAAACTCCGCCGACTTGGCAATATACGCATCGATTCGCTTGTCTTGTGTTCCCATAAAACCAGCTCCTGGCTCCTAGCTACCAGCTCTTAGCTAAAAGCTAGAAGCTGCTTTCAACTCCTGTGCCCTTGCAATCAGTTTTTTCAACTTGCCTTCCATGGAAGCATCGCCGATGTGCTCATCCTGGAGCACGCCGTCGGCGTCAATCGTGAAAGTTTGCGGGATCGCTTCTACTCCGAACAGCTTTGAGAGCCGCCCCTCAAATCCTCCGTCGCGGTAATGCAGCCATGTCATCTCGTTTTTAGCGATAAACTCTTTCCATGTATCTTCACTCTGGTCGAGGCTTACGCTTAAAACGACAAACGGCTGTCCCTGAAACTTCTTGGCGATGGATTTCATGTGTGGCAGGGCCTCGCGGCACGGGCCACACCAGGTCGCCCAGAAATCCAGCAGTACCACCTTGCCTTTCAGGTCATCCAGGGAAACACGCTGGCCGTCGAGTGTAGTCACGGCAAACGGCGGAGCCATTCGTGCCCGCGCCAGTTCCGACTGGCTGAGATAACGCATCGCCCGCTGACGGTCCACGTCCCCTTCGGGCTTCATCTTCACGAATTTTTCAAACTGGGCTTTGGCTGCATCGTCCTGCTTCAGGAACGCCAGCGCCTGCCCATCAGCGAAGACCGCCTGCGGAAAATTGGCCACAGCCGATAGGGCCTGGCTGAATTCATCGTGAGAGCGCTGAAACATTTCGGTTTTTTGCTTTTGCACTGCCTGGCGCAGCAGCACCATGCCTAGTTCATAATGCGCAATCGCCGTATCTTTGTTGCCTTGCGCCTGTCCCGCCCATTCTCTAGCTGCGGCTTCGGCCGTTTTCCAGTCACGCAGGTCGGTCGCGTACTGCACCATCAGCTTCTGACAGGCGAGGCAGTGATTATCATCCTGCTTATCGGCTTTCTTGAAGTCATCGAGCGCTTGCTCAATTCTGTGCTGCCTGGCATAGGTCAGGCCTTCCTGATAAGTCTTCCTCGCCTTTTCATTTTTTGGACCATCCTGGGTGTCCTGGGCCGGCAACAGCATTGCCATGGAAAGGATGAATAGCGTAAGACCAGCGTA
This sequence comes from Candidatus Angelobacter sp. Gp1-AA117, assembly GCA_003223515.1. Lineage (GTDB taxonomy): Bacteria > Acidobacteriota > Terriglobia > Terriglobales > Acidobacteriaceae > Angelobacter. The sequence continues at coordinate 32,179 of QHVI01000056.1, read as the reverse complement.
CCGCATCGAAAAACCTCCTGCATCTCTGGGCAGAGAAGCTGTGCGAAGCATTATGCCGATTTCACATTCCCCGCGCAAATTGCCAGGCGGCACTGAGGGCGTGAGGTTTCCCGGCTTCGATTTCCGGAGAAAACAAACCGCAAATAAGGCAGATCATTGTTGGGCGCGTGTTTGAAGGCGTGAATGGCAATGGCAGGTTTGACCGCGGCGACCATCCGGTTCCCGGGGTGAGACCTCAACGATATCCGATATCCATGGATGCGCTACAATAATCCGTCAACCAGACAAACTGCTCTTTGAATGGCAGGAAAAAACACCAATTTGCCTGCCCCTTCCAAAATCAGGTGTGATTACCTATTTCTTAGTTTTGTCGCTGCCCTGATCTCCCTCTGCTCTCTCCTCTTTTTTTACCATCACAACGCGCTTATGCTCTACGGCGATGCTGTTGCTCACATGAACATTGCCCGCCGCGTCTTTGATTCGCGCACGCCTGGATTTCTTGAGCTCGGCACCGTTTGGCTGCCTCTGCCGCACATCATCGACATGCCTTTTGTTGTGAAGGACTGGTTGTGGCAAACCGGATTGGGCGCCGCCATCCCGTCGATGATTGCCTACGTTGCAGGAACCCTGGGTATTTTTCGTCTTGTGCGCGCCCTGGCTTCCCGTACTGCCGCATGGATCGCCACCCTGATCTATATGCTCAATCCCAACCTGATTTACATGCAGGCCACAGCCATGACTGAGTCGTTGTATCTGGCTCTGTTTATTTGGGCGGTGATCTACTTTTCAGAATTCGTTCAACAGGTAAACACGGACCCGCAACGAGCGCGCAGATTGCTGGAGCGCTGCGCTCTCATGCTCGCAGCCTCCATGCTGGTGCGCTATGACGGATGGTTTCTTGCAGTTGCCGTGATATTGACTGCACTGTTTGTGATCTGGAAGCAGCAGCCAAAAGACGCCGCAGTCTGGCGTGGCTTCATCAGCCTCGTACTGCTGTGCGGCGCTACTGCCGGGCTATGGCTCGCCTACAATCATGGCGCGTTCTATGATGCGATGGCATTCGCGACCGGGCCATATTCCGCCCGCGCCATCGCAAAACGCATGGTGGGCATGCCGACTTATCCGGGCCAGAATGATCCGCGAACAGCCACCTTGTATGTGCTCAAAGCCATACGTTTGAACATGGGCGAAGGAGCCTCCGAATACATCCTTTTCACAGTTGCCACAGTTGCCCTGCTGGCGCTTCTATACTTTGCCCGCCGATACTCACCCTGGCTGCTGCTGTGGGTTCCACTGCCGTTTTATATTCTGAGTGTCGCCTGGCAGGGTGCTCCTATCTACTTTCCTCAATGGTGGCCGTATAGCTATTACAACGTGCGCTACGGTCTGGAACTGCTGCCCGCCATCGCTGTCTTCGTTGCGCTTGGCTACCAGCTTCTGCAGAACCTTGTTCCGCGCCATATCAGCGCTGCACTGGCCATAGTACTCGTAATCGTCAGCTACATCTCCGTGTGGAATCATGCGCCGATTTGTTTGCGTGAAGCCCAGGTCAATGGCCGAGCGCGGTCGGCGCTTACGGAAAGGCTGGCGATGGAATTGAGTCATCTTCCTCCGAACAGCACCCTCATGATGTCCGCCGGCTGGTTTCCGGGAGCGCTGCAACAGGCCGGCATTCATTTTGTTCGAGTGCTGCGGGAGTCAAATCATCCCGAGTGGGATATAGCACTGAGCCATCCCGCGGTCGCCGCCGATTACATTATCGCCTTCGAAGGAGATGATGTTTACCGCGCCGTGCGCCTGTTCCCCAAAGGCCTGCAGCTTGTTGCCATAATAGAGACCCCTACCCAGCCTAAGGCTTTCATCTACCATTCGGTGCGCTGATACAGTGCTACAATCGGGGCCAAGCTTATTCATGGAACACGCATTTTCAATGCTCTTGCCGCAGGTTTCTCTTGCGGACTTGCTTTCACGAACCGTTCCGCGGCTGGTGCTGGCTGCTTTCCTGGGCGGCATCATCGGCCTGGAGCGGGAGTTGAAGCGCCGTCCTGCCGGGCTGCGCACCAATATGTTTATCTGCTTCGGCGCCGCCCTGTTCACTATTCTTTCAGAAGATCTGGCCGGGAAATTCACCGGCGATCATACCCGGATTGCCGCGCAGATCATTCCTGGCATCGGCTTTATTGGAGCTGGATCCATTCTGCATTCTAAAAGCGGTGTTTCCGGCCTGACCACCGCTGCCACGATCTTCGTTGTGGCATCCATCGGCATGGCCTGTGGCGGAGGCCTTTACCTGCCGGCGATTTTTGCCACTTTGCTGATTCTGCTCGCTCTTCTGATTCTGGGCTCGATGGAGCGCTGGCTTAACCTGAAGCCCATGATTATGAACTACACGGTAGTGAGTGAAAAGTCTTCCGACGATCTGGTAGCCGAGTTGAATACCTGCCTGGAGGATTGCGAAGCCACCATGCGGGGAATGCGCGTTGTTCGGACGAACGGCAAGAAAAAATTGATCTTCAGCATCGACGGTACTCACCAGGAACAGAAGACGCTGGCGGCCCGCCTGCGGAAATCAGAGGACCTAAGTTCCTTTCAAACCGAGAAGGGTTTTGAGCGCGAACACGAATGAACATCGCCTTCACCAAGGCTTCCGCTTGCGGCAATGATTTTTTGGTTATTAATGGAAGCCACGCAGAGGCCGGCATCAGCGAATTGAGCCGGAGCCTGTGCGACCGCCACAACGGAGTTGGTGCTGACGGAGTGGAATGGCTCTTTCCTGATGCAGAGGCAAACATCTATGCCCGCCTGATTAATGCCGATGGCAGTGAGGCTGAAATCTCAGGCAATGGCACGCGCTGCGTTGCCGCTTATCTTGCAAACCAGGGAAAAACCGGCAAGATTACCGTGCGCACGGGCGCAGGCATCAAGACCTGCGAATTGGTTTCACAAACCGGAGAATCCTTTGAATTCGAGACCGAGATGGGCGCGCCACAGGTGGATCTGCCTTTCTCCATGAACATGAGCTTTGGCGAGCTGGAGGGGACGCCCGTTTCCATGGGCAATCCTCACTACGTGATTTTCGTAAATGAATTTGCGCCGCGCTGGCCATCGGAGGGCGCGGAAATCGGACGTGATCCCCGTTTTCCTCATGGCGTAAACGTGGAATTTGTACGGGTGACCGGCCGCTACGATATCGAAGTACGCTTCTACGAGCGCGGCGCAGGCGAGACGCAATCTTCAGGCACCGGCTCATGCGCCTGTGCTGTAGCAGCGATTTCCTCCGGGCGCGCCCACTCTCCGCTCAACGTGCATGCTCCCGGAGGCACGCAGATGGTGCGTTGGCAAGGACAGAGCGTCTTCCTGCGTGGCCCTGCCCGGCTCATCTGCCAGGGAGAGTTTTTCTACTAACGTGAGTACCATCAAAGCTCGCGCGCTTCGTCCTGGTGACAAGATCGGAATTATCGCGCCCGCCAGCAACATCAAGCGCGAGCTTCTGGAGACCGGGGCAGCCCGCCTCCGTGCCATGGGCTACGAACCCGTCTATTCGGCGGACATTCTCAGCACCGATCTCTACTTTGCCGGCCCGCTGGAGCGCCGACTGCGGGAATTTGACGATATGCTGGAGCGCGACGATATTGCCGCCCTCCTCTGCGCGCGTGGAGGTTACGGCAGCAACTATCTTCTGGAATGGCTGGATTTTGAACGCATCCGGCAGCACCCCAAGATCATTATGGGCTACAGCGACAATACCTCGCTGCTGACCGCGATCACGGACCGCACTGGCCTGATAACTTTTCATGGCCCGATGATCACCAAGGATTTTGCCTCGCCCGAAGGCGTGGAGCTTTCCAGTTGGAGCAGTGCCATCAGCGCAGCCGCAGCGTGGAGCATTCCGGCGACAGGCGTAGAAGTGCTTAGGGAGGGTTCTGCACAAGGGTGCCTTTATGGCGGCTGCCTCTCGATGCTGGTAGCTTCTTTGGGCACGCCCTTTGAAATACAGACGACCGACACTCTGCTCTTCCTCGAAGACATTGCGGCCAAGCCTTACCAGATCGACCGCATGCTGATGCAGTTGCGTCTGGCAGGAAAACTCGACCGGGTACGCGGCATCATCTTCGGTGAGATGCTCGATTGCATCCAGCCTGGCGGACAGGATTACACGTTGCAGCAGATCATCCTGCGCGTGCTGGAACGCTACGACCTGCCGATTGTTTACGGATTGAAATCCGGCCACGTCTCGGGCAGCAACATCACTTTGCCACTCGGCGTGCAAGCAGAATTGAAAGCCAGCGGCGATATCGCAGAGCTAACCATCCTAGAATCTGCAACTATTTGATCCCGTTGCGCTCTTTGCGTGCTTTGCGGTTAATCCACACGAGAGATTCAGGGCTGATTGCTGAATGCTATTCTTAAATCGTGAGCGAACAGCAGCACATTCATCTCATCGGCATCTGCGGCACAGCCATGGCTTCACTGGCGGGCCTGCTGAAGCAGCGCGGATTCAAAGTCACCGGTTCCGACGCGGCCGCCTATCCACCCATGTCTGACTTCCTGGCTTCCATCAATATTCCCGTAGCCCAACCTTATGCAGAAGCGAACCTTAAGCCCCGTCCCGATGTAGTCGTTGTCGGCAATGCCATCTCACGCGGCAATCCCGAACTCGAATATGTCCTCGACGAGCGCATTCCCTTTCGCTCGCTGCCCGATGTTCTTTATGAACATTTTCTCCGAATCCGCGAGCCAATCGTGGTTGCAGGCACGCATGGAAAAACCACGACTACCTCGATGCTGGCCTGGATCTTCCAGTCGGCTGGCAAAGATCCGTCGTTCCTGGTGGGCGGAATTGCCGAGAATTTCGGCAGCAGCTTCGCGCTGAAGCAGGGCAAACATTTCATCATCGAAGGCGACGAATACGATACAGCCTTTTTCGACAAAGGTCCCAAGTTCCTGCACTACTTCCCCCAGTCGATCATTCTCACTTCAGTAGAATTCGACCATGCCGACATTTACAAAGATCTGGATGCAGTCAAGATCGCCTTCAAGCGCCTGGTGAACCTGGTGCCACGCAAAGGCAAAATCATTGCGTATGATGCCAGCGTCAATGTCGATCAATGTGTTTCCGGCGCGTTCTGCCCGCTCGAGCGTTACGGAATGAAAGATGATTCGCACTGGCAGGTTACAAACGTGAAATATGAGCCGGAGCGTACCTCCTGGTCCGTGCTGCGCGAAGGCCGGCACTGGGCAGATTTCGAATTTTCCCTTGCCGGTGAATACAACGTGCTGAATGCCACCGCGGCTGCAGCGCTGGCCGCCCATTATGGCATTGAGCCGCAGGCCATTACCGCAGCGCTGCAAATCTTCAAAAGCGTGAAGCGCCGCCTGGAAGTAAAAGCACAGGTGAATGGCATCACCATCATCGATGATTTCGCGCACCATCCGACCGCTATCGCAGAAACCCTGCAAGCCCTGCGTACGCGTTATCCTCAATCGCGCCTTTGGGCGATTTTTGAACCTCGCTCCAACACGCTGCGCCGGAAAGTTTTCGAAAAAGAACTGGTTCAGAGCCTCTCCATTGCCGACCAGGTCATCATCACGACGATTTATCAGCCGGAAAGAATTCCCGAACACGAGCGGCTTACCACCCAGGCTGTAATTTCCGGACTTACTGCCGGGGGCAAACCTGCACGCGAATTGAAAGATGCCGATGCCATCGTAGAAACGGTTGCGCCTGAGTTGCGCAGCGGTGATGTGGTCGCCATTCTTTCCAACGGCGGCTTTGGCGGCATCTACGAAAAGCTGCCGCGCAAACTGGAGCAGTTGCGGGGATCGCCTCCTGTATGATCGGTGCGCTGCGGACCACTCTGGCAGTCCTGTTTATGGCGGTTATTATTCCACTGGCCGCCCTGATTGCCTTTCCCTGGACTTTTATCAGCGGCAAAATCGATTTTCTTTACTGGGTGGGCATGAAGATCACCCGCGCCACTGTCTGGTTCACAGGAACAAAGGTTCGCACGGTGGGACTGGACAAACTCGATCCCGCAGGGACGTACATCTTCATGTCCAACCACGTCTCCAATCTTGATGCTCCGATTCTGGTGCCGTTGATTCCCCGGCGCACCTCGGTACTGGCAAAGAAGGAGATCTGGCGTATTCCCGTGCTGGCGCGGGCGCTCGATATGGGCGAGATCGTCCCCGTAGAACGCCACAACCGGGAAGCCGCCATTCAAAGCATCAGGAAAGCCAGCGAAGTCATGCAGCATGGTATCAACATGACCGTCTATCCGGAAGGTACGCGCTCACCCGACGGACGCCTGCTGCCCTTTAAGAAAGGCCCATTCCACCTGGCTTTAGAGACAGGCTTTCCCATTGTTCCGGTAACCATGCTGGAGACCTTTGAGATGATGCCGAAAGGGGCCTGGGCTGCCAAAGGTGGGACAGCGACCGTTGTCTTTCATCCGCCCATTGATCCCAAAAAGTTTTCGACCCGCGAAGAACTAACAGAAACGGTAGCGGCTGCCATTGAGAGTGCTCTGCCGGAAGAAAGACAACATCTGCCCCGGAGGCACAGAGACACTGGCAGCACGGAGAAATGATAGGACAAGAAAGCTCAGACTTTATGTTTTTTGAGTAAATTCGTTTTCATTTGCATGGATACGAGCCCATTTTCTCTGTGTTTCTCCGCGCCTCGTTATTTTCATGGCAGGTGTTTCACTGGGCCGCAACAATTTTGGCCACGCTCGTGGCTCCATCCTGCGTCAGCCTGATCTCCACCGAACCTTCATCGTTCCTATGCACCACGGGGCCGGTAGAAGTGCGGTCGCTTCCATGGGCATTGGCGAACTGGATCTTCAGCGCCCCCGCGTCATTGGGTTTAATGTTGTACTGAAAGTTCTTGCCTGGGGCCAGCGATGAAATCCCGAATGTCGCTCCCGGATAATCAATCACCACATTGGAAATCTTTTCTGAGCTGCCGTTGATCACAGTGACCTTGATGACATGCGACCGGCATCCGGTGAGGATGAAAACAATCAGCAGCCAGCGCGCAATCTTCATCTTTTCTCGATGACCCGCGCGGTGAGCACCACGCCATTGCGGTTATCATGCAGTTTGAGAGGAAAGACCAGGATATTCCAGTTCCAGCGGTCGGTCCTGGTCGGCAGGTGCGGCAGGCCGCGGAAGCTGCGGTCTACATAGGTTTCGCGTGTGTCGGCCACGGTGCGAATGATCTCTTTCCACTCCTCGCCCAGTTCCGGAAATTCCTGAAAGAGATTCTTGCCGGGGAACCAGCCCCGTTTTCTCTCATACAGCCGGGCAAAAAACTCATTCACATACAGCCAGTTGCCGTCACGATCCAGAATCTCCATGACCACGTCTTCACCCATGGCCATGGCAATACGCGAGTAGAAGAATCCGCGCGCATCCACCACCACCGGCTTGCCCCGGCGCTTGGCCTCGAACGAATGCAGCGCCGCCAGCAGATCATCCACTGAGCTGTAGCCCTTGAGCAGGTGCATGTCTTCCACGCCGCCGAATTTTCTCTCCAGGGTAGCTGAAAGAATGATGATCGGCACCTCGGGACGCTTGTCGCGCAGCGACTGCGCCACCTCCGTCCCGAACTTGCCTGCGCCCAGGTGGTAATCGAGCACCGCGATATCGATATTGCTGAGATGGGCTTCCGCTTCTTCCACTGACGAGGAAGTTACCGCTTCGTAGCCATGGCTGCGAAGAATCGCCGCCCTCAGGATCAGGTTGTCCTGGCGGTCGTCCAGCAGCAGTACCCGAATCGGCTTTTTGGCTTCGGCTTTGCCTGTTTCCATGCGGCGGTCACTCATACTGAATTAAAGAACATAAGGCAATGTGTTTTAAATCCTCGCACTCCGACTAATCTTTTCTTGTGGATTTGGCTGCCGCGCGCACACTTTTGGCCAGCTCCGGCAGCTTGTTGAAGATCGCCACGCTGCGCAGCCACTGCTTATTATCAAACGCCGGGATGCCGCTGACCATCGCACCAGCAGGGATATCGCCATGCGTACCGCTCTTTGCGGTGATGACGACCTTGTCTCCCACTTTGCAGTGTCCTGCCACGCCGGCCTGTCCTGCGAGGATTACATCTTTCCCCAGCTCTGACGATCCGGCAATTCCCACCTGGGAGCACAGCATGGCATTCTCGCCGACAACGCAGTTGTGCGCCACCTGCACCAGGTTGTCGATCTTCGTGCCGCGTCCGATGCGTGTCTCTCCCATGCTCGCCCGGTCGATACACGAATTGGCCTGCACTTCGACATCGTCCTCAATCACCACAATGCCGGTTTGCAGAATCTTCTGCCAGCGGCCCTCGTCGTCTTTGGCAAATCCAAAACCATCTGAGCCGATTACCACGTGATTGTGCAGCAGCACATGGTTGCCGATCTGGCAGCGCTCGCGCACTGCCACGTGGGAATGAGCAAAGAAGTTGTTCCCGATCTTCACCCCTCGATATAGGCAGACGTACGGCAGCAGCGTGCAGTTGTCTCCGATCTCTACGTCAGCTTCGATGGTTACATATGCTCCAATCGATGCATTCCTGCCGATTCGCGCCGCAGGATGAACGACCGCCGTAGGATGAATTCCCACTTCATAGCGCGGAGCCTGATGAAACAGGCTGACTGTCTGCGCATAGGCAAAATGAGGATTTTTCGTGCGCAGCGTGGGTTTATCCAGGTCAGGGAAGCTTTCATCCACGATCAGGGCAGATGCCTGCGTGGTTTTGGCGGAGGGCGCATATTTTGGATTAGCAATAAAGGCGATTTCTCCCGGCGCCGCACTCTCAATGGCAGCGATTCCGGTGATCTCCGTCTCCGCATCCGGCGGTTCCAACCGTGCTCCTATCCTGCTGGCAATGTCTTTCAGCTTCATACTTCAATCCTATCAGCTTGCCTTTTTCCCGCTTGTTCCGGGATTTGTGTACCGGCAGCAGACAATAGTAGCCGTCGGCGCAGGGCTCAAGAATGAGTAAATCTACTTTGTTCCTCCTGACTGAACAACCTCGTTTGTGCCTGCGCCGTCGAACCTACAGGCAGAGTTTCTGAATGGAGCAAAATGCATGCTAGTCATCCTGCTGGTTATCCTGCTGGTACTTCTTTTAGGCGTGCAGCCGCGCTGGCCGTATAGCCGCGAGTGGGGATACTATCCCAGCGGCGGAATCGGACTGATTCTGTTGATTGTGATCATCCTGCTTCTGCTGGGCTACTGAAGGGAACGCAGCAGTACATGTACTGCGGTGCGCTGCGGATGCGCGGTTTCGCCTCATAATGGATTTCTGTTCCGCCACTTCGTCTTATAACTCTTTCGTCTTAATAACTCTTTTGAGGTGAATATGAGCAGATTGCATCTGGCATTTTTGCTGGTTCTTTCGGTTGCGCTGAGCGGGACGCTGTTCGCCAAAGATCATGACGATAAAAAGCATGATCGAGACAGAGATCATGACCGCGATCATCGGGTGCATGTTCGCCATGATCACGAGCGCGACCATGACCGCCGGCACGATATTCGTGTCCATCACGATGAACATGGCAAGAAGGTCGGCTGGGGCGATTGCGATGTGCCTCCGGGACAGGCGAAGAAGGTCGGCTGCCATTCGCATCGCGAACATCATGTGCACGTGAGCCATCGCCGCCATGATCGCGATGATCATCGCACCGTGGTTGTTCGCCATGATCATGACCGCGACCGGCGCAGGCACCGCCGCTCGGCAGCGGTGCCCGTACGTACGAACACGGCAACTGCTCCGCGACCGGAGCCTATCACCCGCAATCCGAACGCACACCCGGGTGCAGGAGTAGCGGGCGGAGCCGATGTGGGGGGCCGCGCTCCAGTGAAAACTGTCCAGCAATAGACGACAATTTCTTATTGATTGGACTGGCTGAGATCACAGCTTGCGCAGTGACCGAGAGATATCCGCACAGCCGGGGCGGGCTGTGCCACAAATCTTCAGCGCAGCCGAGGTCGGCTGCGCTTCGTAATATTCATTTAAGAGAGGGATCGCTATTCGCGCTCTTCCTGCAACTGCCCCTGCTCGAGTTTTTCCTGGCACGCAATGCAGTAGCGGGTCCAGGGAACAGCTTCCAGGCGTTTGGGATTGATCTCGCTGCCGCAATTCACACATTCGCCAAATGATCCTTCACGAATGCGCTGGAGGGCGGTTTCCACCATCTGCAGCAACTGGCGCTCATTGTTGCTCACGGAAAAGAGAAACTCTTTGGTGTAGGAACTGGCTGCGCGGTCGGCAATATCCTGGGCCGAGTCCTGGTCGGCAGTGCGACCATCTTCTTCGGTGCGGCTTACCGTTTTACGCAGCGCCTGCTGGCGTTCTTCCAGCTTTTTGCGGAATGCTTCGAGCTTCTTCTTATCCATGTTCTTTGATAAACCATCAATCTTAGTCGCCATATCTTTAGCCCGTCAAATTAGTGAAGGTACAGATTGGATGCGTAGTCCCGCAAATTCGCCACCAGCAGCTCCGGTATTCCCGTTGATCTTTGAGTAAAGAAATAAAAAAGCGGCTCGTTAGAGCCGCTCTTAAAGAGGCAAGGGGGGAAGGAAATCTCAGGGAAGGCGATGCAAGATGAAGTCGAGGCAAACGCCAAGACGCTCGGATTGGTAAAATCGACAAAATTGGAAGAGGGTTAAATTCATTACAAGTTTACGGCCTCTTTTAGTTGCCTTTACTAAAGCAACTCTCAAGCCAAAGCTCCGCCTGCTCCCTGTGGAAAGTCAGAAGCTCTGGATTAAGTACATTTCTTTCAATGAGTTGGGAATGAAAAAGCGTAACGATTCGATAGGTCTGCCGCCTAATCCAGCTTTGAACTTGGGAGAAAAATATGGTACTTGGATTCCACTTTTAGGCGTGGCTATGCTTAGGATGCCCCTTGCCCTGCTCCTCCATGGCCTTCAACTTATTGAGCAGGGCTTTGTAGCTGATCTTGAGGATCTTGGCTGCCTGGCGGCGGTTCCAGCGCGTCTGGGCCAGCACTCGTTCGATGGCTTCGCGTTCGGCCTGCATGGCTGCGCGGCGTCCGATCTCCAGCAATGAGGGCATCTCGAATTCTGTGCCGTTCCCGCTCGGCTGTATCGCAGATACTGAAGCTGTTGACGCAGGAGCGGTATTTGCCGCTACAGATGGTGCGGCCATAGAAGAGACGATGGGTTTATGAGTGGAGAGTTCGCGGATGATCTGCGCTTCGTTGCCCACGATCACGTAGCGCTTAACCAGGTTCTCCAATTCGCGAATATTTCCCGGCCACGCATAATCCATCATGCGCGTGACCGCGTACTCGCTGAACATGGGCGGATGCTTGGAGTAGTACTCACTGTATTTGTTAAGAAAAAACTCAAGAAAGACGGGAATCTCTTCGCGGCGCTCACGTAGAGGTGGAATATGAATGGTGACTACGTTCAACCGGTAGAACAGATCTTCGCGAAACACGCCTTCTTCCACGGCGCGCTCCAGAAACTTGTTGGTAGCTGCAAGCACCCGCACATCCACCTGTATGTCACGCTTACCGCCCAGCCGTGAGAACTCGTGGTCCTGTAAGACATGCAGCAGCTTGGCCTGCAGCGCCGGATGCATCTCGCTGATTTCATCAAGAAAGATGGTGCCTCCGTTGGCCTGTTCGAACTTGCCCAGCTTCTGCCGCGTGGCGCCGGTGAACGCGCCCGGTTCATAGCCGAAAAGCTCGCTTTCCAGCAGTTCATGGGGAATAGCTGCACAGTTCACCTTGACAAAAGGCTTGTCAGAGCGTGACGACTCTGAATAGACCATGCGGGCCACTACTTCTTTGCCGGTTCCGCTCTCGCCGCGTATCAACACCGTGGCTGTGGTGTCCGCCACCTGCTCGATGGTCATCTTCACTTCCATCATTTTGGGACTGGTGCCGAAGAGCATGGTGAAGTCGCTTTGGCGGCGCACCTGCTCGCGAAGCTGAGTGACTTCAGTGTGCAAACGCTGGCTGTCGAGCACCTTAACGATGCGGATATCGAGTTCTTTGGGATCAACCGGCTTGGCCAGATAATCGTCCGCGCCCAGTTTGGACGCCTTGAAGATGATTTCCGGATCTTTGTTGGCAGAGAGCACAATCACCGCAACAGAAGGCTTGATCCGTTTGAGCCGCTCCAGAAGTTCGGCGCCCGCCAATCCGTTTATTGACATATCCAGCAGCACCAGGCCGGGATCGAAGGAGCGGAAAATTCGCAGAGCTTCCTGTCCGCTGGAGGCAAGATTCACTTCAAAATTACGGCGGGAGAGATGAGAAGCCAGATACTTCGCCATCACCACGTCATCATCCACGATCAGTACGCGGTTTTTTAAATTCATTCCGGGCTCCGGGATTCCAACAGCAGGGCGGGCAATGGCGATCTCCCCGCGGATTCGGGAAAATACCCCCTTAAATTGTACTCCGATTCCATTTTCAGGCACCGGGATGCCAGCAGCAACATACCTTGGCGGTTTCATTGAAGATTTTTCGGGATAAAGAGGTTTTTTTCTCATTTTCAGGTACCTGATAAGTACCTGAAAGTACCTGATAAGTACCTGATAAGAGAAGGGACATTCCTATAGGCAAGAAAGCAGCTTCGGTGTGCTCACATTTTCTATTAGTAGAGAGGCTGCTGCACAGCCGGGGCGGCTGTGCCACACGATTCTCTCTATAAACCTGCTACCTTTTCCCGGTTATGAAATGGTAGGGAGGCCATGGTCCGCTCATCACCACTTCCACACCGGGCAGATGCCGGGTAGCTGTCTGATAGCGGTTCTGGTATTTCTCCACCTGCTTGTGCTCGATGAGGTGGGCGATATCGATGAGCATGCCGCCTGAATTTACCTTGCGGCAGCAGACGTCCTGGTCGAGAGGGTCGAAGATTTTATGAACTTGAACTGACAGGGCGCGGGCTTTGGTCTGGCGCTCACGCTGGCGGGAGGCTTTTTCGCGAAGCTTGGTGAGGTATTCACTGCCCACGGTGGCCGGCAACTCCACCTCCTGCAGCGCCTCGCGCAGAGAACCATCCTTGATCAGCAGCTTCAGGTGCATCTCCGCCTTGCCTTTCAGCTTGGAGACGCCTTCTGTGAAGGCCTTGCGGTTGAGCCGGACGGCGCGGCGCAACACTTCATCATCATTGAAAACCGTGCCAAACCTGAACGGCAGCACGGTGGTGCGTTTGAAGCATTCGCCCACCACATGCGCATGCTGCAGAAGAGCCTTCTGTCCAAGCTCGTCGACTGGAACATATTCGCTTACAATCACAGCAAATTCGCCGCTGGGATATCCGAAAGTTTGGGCATCGCCAATGCCTTTCAATCCTTCAACGGGAAACGGACGACGAGCGCGAATACTGCCTTGGAAAGCCTGCTGCTCAGTAATGCAGTATGCGTACCATGCCATAGTGCCTCTCCTGTCTGGAAACATGCGGCCGGTTATTTCAATTTTGAACGGGCTAAATACTGCGAAGGAATCGACGAGAAAGCCTTTGCTCATCTATCAGCCGGCGGGTTTTCCGGCGTAAGTTCCATCGTATTCCGAGTTGGTAATAAATGCAACAGGCTCTGTGCAGGAATCTTTAAGCTTCTCTCATTCCATTTCTAAACAATCATGGGCGGGGCAATCGCGCTTGCCATAACCATCATCCGGTTTTCTGCTTAGGCTTTACTTTTGAGTGGTTTGCATCATCTATGCCGAATATTTGGCCCGTACACGCCTGATTCATTATTAAGCATCGAAGTCCTTAAATTCTTCTCTTTTCGTGGGATTTTGCCCGGCAATTCTGGCAATTGCGAAAAAAATTCTGGCAATTGCGAAAAAAGAAGTAGCCCTTTTGGACTGTACCCTCAGGCACTCCTGAGACCTGAAAACGGCATCTCACATCCTGAAATAATTGTGCGGCTGTACGTGTCTTTCAATCCTCATTAGCCAGGAAACTCCCCATGTCGGCCCATGAAGTTCCCCAACCCGCCTCCTGTCCACCAGAACGGTTCGTGGTTGAGGTCTTCTCAGAGTTGAACCGGGAAACCATTCAAAACCGCTGGGGTGAGATCAACGTCGTTCTGAGGCTGAGCATGCTTACCGGGCTGCAGATGCAGCTTGATGCCACTCTCAACATGATGTGTGATATGGCCGCGGAAATTACCTCCTTCGAGAAGGCGCTGATCTACTTCTGGGACGAAGGACAGGAGGGGGTGCAACTACGCGTGCTGCGCGGGTTTGAGGAGAAAATGGCCCGCATCAACGGCGCGCCCCACGGCAACATCTTTAATTTCTGGGCGACGAAGTATTCCCGTCCTCTGCTGGTTACCCGGGGCCACAACCTGCAGGCTGATGCGCTGATGGATGCCGTGATGGCGAACTCTGCCCTGACTGTGCCGCTGTTTGTGAGCAATCGCGTGATGGGATCGATGCAGCTCTTCTGCACCGAATCAGAGGCATTTAAGCGGGAAGACGCGCAGCTTTTGTGGATCATGTCTCTGGTGGCGGAAAATCTGCTTACCCGCGAATATGCCAATGAAGGCCTGCTGCGCTTCGCCTTTACGGATTACCTTACGGGTCTGAAGACCCGGGGATACTTCGAGCAGCAACTGGAGCTGGAATTCAAGCGCGCTGAGCGCCGCCGCCAGAAATTTGCCCTGTTGATGATTGATATTGACCACTTCAAGCAGCTCAATGATACTTTTGGACACCACGTAGGCGACCAGGTGCTGCGCGACGTGGCCTCCATCCTGATGAAAGATATGCGCGAGGTGGATACGGTGGCACGCTATGGCGGGGAGGAGTTTGTCATCATCCTGCCGGAAACCACCGAAAGTGGTGCACGCTACGTGGCCCAGCGCCTCCGCAGAGCCGTGGAGCAGGCCAAATTTTTTGCCGGCTCCCCCCAAGCCATTCAGCATCTCACCATAAGCATAGGTATTGCCGTCTACGATGCTGACGCTCAGTTTAAGCGCGACCTGATCGAATTTGCCGATGCCGCCTTGTACTCTGCCAAGCATGGTGGGCGAAACCAGGTGCTTTGTTATTCCGAACTGGCCAAAACACAGAAAAAGGAAGTTTCCTAATCCGCATGAGTGCCGGCAGCCTTCCAGTTATCAAAGACAAAACAGCGAATATTGCTTCCCGTCCGAATATAGACGCCAGCGCTGTGCCGAAGGCCAAGCCAAGGAACTGGCGAGTCATTCACGCCTGCGAGTATGCGCATGACGTTCTGACCGTGGTTGAAGGACAGGTCACTGCGGGAATGCGTCCTTATATCGTTACGCCCTATGGCGCCGGATCAGCCGAGCTTTACCGGGCGCAGAAAAACCTCGAACAGCCGCACAGCCTTTCCCTCCTGCGCGCCTGGCAGGATGTGCGCAACTGGCGCAAATCGCTGCTGGAGTGCGATCCGGAAAGCAGCGCCGACGTGGTGCACGCGCACTCGTTTGCCTCCGGTATGGCCGGGGTACGCAATTTGTCTTGCGTGGTCTATGACTCCACCTCATGCATCGAAGAGCTGGCCATCTCTGCAGGGCAATGCGAAAAGGGCAGTTGGATGGCACGCTCTTTTCGCGTGGCCGAGCAATTCATTCTTAGCCGCGCTGAGGCGCTGATTGTCCACTCCTCCGGAATGAAAGCTGCCGTAGAAGAACGGGGAGCGCAACCGGAAAGCATTTTTCTCATTCCGCAGCCAGTTGATCTTGAATCTGAATCTCCGCTTTTCGAGAACAGTTTTCTTCAGGAACGCTTTGCTATTTCCGCGGACACCATCTGCTATTTCCTGCCTGACATTGCCAGCACAGAAAAAGATATGGTGCCTGATTCGGTGATCTCTGTACTCGAATCATTCGCTTTTGTGGCCAAAGAACTCCAGAACTGTGCCTTGCTAGTGGCTGCATCGCGTGCAGGCGCGGAGTCCGTCCGCGGTCACGCCGGGCGATTGGATATTTCCGCAAAGGTGTTCATGGTGGAAGAAGCGGATGCCGCCGCCGCGCTGCAAGGTGCAGATGTAGTGATCGCCACAGCCGAGCTTCCCGCCGATCTGGTGCTTGCCCGCCACTCGAATGATGTGTGTGTGAACAGCCTGCGGATGGGCAAACCTCTTCTGGCCGCCGATGTTGCCCGTAACCGCGATTGCAGCCCTGATGGACGCGGCTGCCTGTGGTTCAAAGAAGGTGACGTCAAGGATTTGGGTTATCGCATGGCTTTCCTGGGACGCAACCCTGACTTCCGCTCCGCGCTCGCCTCTTCCGGACGGACCTACGTCTTCGAAACACGCAGCCCCGCTGCCATTGGCTACCTTTACGATGATGTCTACCGTTACGCATTGAGCCGCAAAAAATCCAATGGCTCGAACCAGAACAACGCCACCAGCTTGCAACCTGCGACATCGGCAGGATGGTAATCATTCACCGCGAAGGAAGCGAAGGAAACTGCAAGAGGTTTGTCACGGCTTCGCTCAGAACTCGCCTGCGGGTAGTAACTAACTGATTGACAATCATGCTTTCATTCGTTCGACTAAACGACGCCAGTTTTGGCATGACCAATTCAGCGATGGTGGGAGCTGAACTCTTTGTAGTTGTCCTTTGCATATCTGGGCCAGCCTTTTTGCGGCCGCTGCCACGGATTTGCCATCCTTTACCCGAGGGCCTTCATGGGCTTCATCAGTTGATCCCGTAAGCAGGAATTCAATCCAGTTTTCGAGCCGGTCCTTGGCAAATATAAACACCACTCTGTCGAACTCATTGTCTGCAATTCCATTTTGTCTTGCCTTTTCGTAGAACGTTTGCCGTAATTCATTTCCATCCTCCACATCATCGTCAAGATCAGCCCATACCATTAGAGTCGTATCTGCTCCCATTGCAATGCAGGTTTGCAACTCTTCAGGCATTTTGGCAATGAGATTATTCCGTCCCCCGCAATCCACTGAACGGATTATGTTGTTTCCTTTCCATGGACGTATCCAGACAGGATCAAGTTCCTTCAAAAGCGTGCGGATAAAGACCGGGTCAATACTGCGACCCAGCTTGCCTTCGTGAAGACACACGATTTGTGTACGGCTAGCCACGGACCCACCCCCTGGCAATTGCCTCGCCAGCAGTGAGCCCCAAGGGAACCTTTAACGGCCCAATACGCGTAGGAGAAGTGTGGTTGTCCCGCCACAGGTACTGTCCAAAATTTTCATCCGCATTGCTCAGAATTTCAGGGTGATGAGAAATGACGATGGCCTGATGATTTTCATCAAGCAATTCTCTAATGGACAATATCCAGGGCTGAAGTTCGGGAAGCCCCACGTAATTATCGGGCTCATCAATCAAGATTGTTTGCACCGCCTCCGAGGCTAGGGCAGCGCGGACCATATAGAGGGCAACGAGTGTCTTTTCGCCGTCCGAAAGCGCGTCAAAGAACAGAACTCCAGATTTAGGCCCATTTGAGCCCTCAAACCGCAGTTGCAACGCTTTGGCGTTTAAGCCGACGTCTTCCAAGCGGAAGGACTTGAAATCAGGCCAAACTTCCCGGAGAGAATCGCGCAGGCTGTCGGTCCATTCTTGATTTTGAGAAAGGGAGCGGTACCATGAACTAAGATTGCTTAAATAGCGGTCAGGGCGTTTTGATTCGCTCTTGCTTTCCTTTTCCATGCTGCGTGGGTCGGGCCGCAGAATTAAAAGTTTTGAGAGTGCATTTTGAAGGGTTGTGATCTCGCGCCTGTCTCCCGCCGGCTGGATAGATGCCAGCGCGGCTTGTCGCCAATCAAGAGGAAAACCTGTTTGCGCGTCACCAGCTTTTGAAAAGCGCACCCCTCTAATATCTCGCTCAAAGAGGCCCCGTCCATCGCATGATGCTCGCTCTCGTACAATTCTGGGTTTCTCATAGCGGGCGACTTGTTCAATATGAAGAAGATATTCGAAGGAATGTCCTTCAGAGGTAATGCCCAACTCGAATTCCTGGATTGTACTGTCCAACCAGTTGGTAAACTCAAGGGTTGGAACATTCGGCTCGCCTTCAATGCCAAGGTAAGCAACTCCAGTAGCGAGATTGCGGATCAGGTCAAGAGCGTCAAAAACAGAGCTCTTGCCAGCTCCGTTTGGACCGCATAGCACTCCAAAGGAATCAAATTGCGTATCAAAGGCAACCAAGCAGCGAAAGTTATTGGCGTAGAGCCTTGTTATCATGGAATGATTCTAACCACCTTCAATCGCACGTCAATGCTTGTCCGTGAAGGAGATGGCCACAATCTTGACCTGCTTAGAGTTCTTATTGGCCAGAGGGCAAGTGAGCGACAGCCCTGAATCACCATCAAATCCAAGCTCCTAAAATCGTCTTGTAGGGCCGACGGTTACTTTCCTCCCCTGTTTCCGTTCTTGGCGGCCGCCTGTTGCGCCAGCGCATATTCCACCACGCGCTGCATCTCCTGAACCGGTGCAGGCTTTCCGGTCCAGATTTCGAACTGGCGCGCACCCTGCTGCACGAACATCTCTGCGCCCAGGATCACGTGAATCCCCAGTTCGCGGGCCATCTTCACCAGCCTGGTTTCTGCCGGTGAGTAGACCATCTCAAAGAAGAATTTCGCTTTGAGTTCCTGTTCGGAAATCGGCAGCGGGTCTTTGTTGCCTTCCATTCCGGCGGGCGTGGCATTGATGATCACATCGAAGGCTATCTTCTTGAGCTGCATTTTGTTGATGGCTTTGGCTCGCGCCTGCTTAGCCAAAGTCTGGGCCGGGCTGGGCGTGCGGTTCAGGATGTAAACATCGGCGCCACGCTCTTTCAGTCCAAAGACGGCTGCGCGGGCCGCTCCTCCTGCACCCAGTACCAGAATTTTGGTCCCCTGCAAATGGAGGCGCTGCTCCAGCGGACGCACCACCCCGGTCACATCCGTATTGAAGCCGTAAAGCTTGCCTTCCTGGGAGCGCACCACCGTATTGCATGCGCCGATCTTGGCCGTGAGCGGGTCGGTCTTGTCGAGGTGCTTGAGAATCTCCTCTTTATAGGGCATGGTGATGCTCAGCCCATGGATGGGAATATCGCGGATACAGGCCAGCAGGTCATCCAGCGATTTCGCGTGCAGCGCCAGGTAGACGCCATTCACGTTCTCTCGCCGGAACGCCGCGTTCAGCATGAGCGGTGAGAGCGAGTGAGAGATCGGATCACCGGCCACGCCATAGACGCGCGTTGCCGCGTCCACCTGTTCAATGCGGTAGGTATCGCGCAGCGTGCGTGCGGCAACCTGTCCGGGCGCGGTCTCTTCACCGGGATTGGCCGCGGCAAACGTGAACTGGCTGCCGGCACGCACCGCCAGCACCCGGCTGATGATCCCCTGTTCGCCCATGCAGATGCCGATCATGGAATGCGAATGGCTGTGCTGTTCCAGGAACTTCATCACCACTACATTGTCATAAAGCGAATTCGCGGTGCTCACCACCTTGAAGAAATCTGCCGGGTACTGCTGCATCCTGGCGAAAGTTTCTTCCAGCTTTTTGGTGCCGCGGAAGTCATGGGTGGAAAGGATCAGGTTGGCTGAGCGGCGCAGCCTGGCAAAATCCGCAGGCTTAAGCTGGGCAGCGGTTTCCAGTTCAATATCCACCAGATGGCATCCCTGGCTGCCGGCTTTGATTAAAAGATCGACTTGGGCCGCCACCGAGCCTTTGAACTTGCCGCCATTGACTGCCCGGCGGCAGGTAGCCACAATGATGGCTTCAGCATGATATTCCCGAAACTCCTTCATCCTGGGCAGAGCCAGCGCAGGCTTCGCCAGGTAGTCTAACCTGAACTCCAGAAAGGAGTTTTCGCGTACGATGGCGTCCGCTTTTTCCACCATATCAGCGGGGTTGGTGGCCACAATAGCCACACATATCCTGGGCAGGCGCGCCGGAAGGAAGCGTGGTGTATATGTAAAGTTCAGACTCATGAGGCAAAAATGGCCATCATACGGAGCAAAAATTGCAGATGCAAGAACAGAATGCAAGGTGAGATGTACTTCTGTACCCGTTCATGTATCTCTTGAGTAACTAATAAGTGCCCGTATCCGGCTTAAAATGCTCTACTTACGGCCTTACACGCCGGTTTGTCGCGTGTTTGCGTATTTGCATGGGCCGCATTGGGGAGGGGAACATGAATAAAATCGGATGGATGTTGCTGCTGGTTTCGGCCTTAAGCTTTGGACAGGGAACCCAACAGCAGCCAGCACCACAGACCGGCAAACCTACGGTTTCCGTACAGATTGTGCAACACAACCAGAGAGCCATCACTACTTCCCCCACCGATGTTGACGTGTACTGCTCCGGTTACATCACTACTGACCGCATTCCGGAAAACCATTACATCGTGGGCGGCCAGAATAGTCCCGATCAGTCCCGCTACGCCGGGGGCAGTGATGCAGCGTTCATCTACGGCACCGGCTTCAAAGAGGGTGAGAGGATACAGATCGTGCGCCGCGTTCGTGATCCCAACCACTATGAAATGTTCAAAGGGCAGAGATCAGACGTTGCCAAACTGGGCCAGCCCTATTTTGACGTGGCCATTGTTCGCATCGTTCACGTGGAAAGAAATGTCTCCGTGGCTGTGCCTGAACTGAACTGTACTGACATTGTCGTCGGCGATCTTGCTATTCCGTTTGTGGAGCGCGAAAAACCTCCCTACCGTAATGTGAAGGTAGACCGGTACGTCGCGGCCACCGGCAAGACTACCGGACGCATCATCATGGCCAACGAATTTGATTCATACCTCAGCAGCAATCGTAAGGTTTACCTCAACATTGGCGCTGATAAAGGCCTGAAGGTGGGTGATTACCTGCGCGCCACCCGCAGCTACGATTACAAGTATCACGATCCCGTCGACGGTCTTTCGTCCAAGGCGGTGACTTACGACGAAACACAGCTCAAACCGCCTAAGCCTCCGCGCGGCGTGGAGCGCGAGTTTCCCCGGCTGACCCTGGGCGACATGATCGTGCTGCACGTTCATCCGCGCAGCGCCACCGCCATGATTCTGACGTCTTATGAAGACATCCACGTGGGTGACGGAGTCGAACTCATGGATACCAGCGATGCTCCGCCGCTAGGACCGTCTTCGTCACTTACGCCATCACAACCGGCAGGGAACACAGCGAACCCGGCTTCTGCCAACCCAGAGGCAGCCAACGCTCCTACCATCACCTGCAGCGCCTCTCCGGCCACAGTTCGCGCCGGAGACCGCGCCACCATCTCCTGTGATGTGGCCAGTGCAGATAATCGTCCGGTAACGGTACGCTTCAGTTCCAATGGCGGCAAGCTCACCACCACCGGCAACCGCGCTGTTCTCGATACATCGCAAACCGGGCCGGGGCCGGTGAATGTCCGCGCCACTGCGCTGGATGATCGTGACATGAGCGCTTCGGCTGTGTCCACCGTCAACGTAGAGGCGCCACCCGCGCCTCCGGCAGCAGCCAGCAAGCTGAACGAACTGGAGTTCAAGCCCAACAGCGCTTATGTGGATAATCGCGCCAAGGCCATGCTTGATGACATTGCGTTGAGGATGCAGCAGGACGCGAACAGCATGTTGTTTCTATCCGGTGGGTCTGATGCGAATGAAGCTCCCAGGCTGGCCACCGAGCGCGCCCAGAACACCATGACTTATCTCACGCAGTCGAAAGGCATCGACCGCCGCCGGATTCTCGCGAAACCGGGCGCTAAGAAGAGCCACACCGTTGAAGTCTGGACCATCCCGCCCGGCGCCACCATACCCCAGCAGTAAGTCGCGGCCCGCGTGTAAAAGCTCCCGTCTTCATCTTCCTCTTCATTGCTTCAGCTCATATTTCCTCTTTTTTATTCTGTTCCTCTGTCTTGAACCGTCGAGATGTGATCTACGTCACGCATCTTCCATGTCACGTGACTTATGTGACTGGCGTCACATTACTTTTGTAGACCCCGGCCTAAAGTAGACGCTTCATACATCCTGCTACTCAGGATGCAAGCAAGAAGGAGGCCGCCGCAGATGAAGAGCAACTTCAAGCTGCTCCTTTTTGTTTTGGTGTTCGCCTTTGCCATGAGGCTCAACGCGGGCGAACACCCGGTACCACTCGAGAAAAATGTAGACGCGGCCAAATGCCTGGAGTGCCATGAAGAAAAGAGCAAGGGAACGCATGTACACAGCGCCATTTCCATGGGGTGCACCACCTGCCATGAGGTGAAAGTCGAGAAAGATACCACTCTCGTAAACCTCACCTCGCCTGCGGAAGAGCTTTGTTTCACCTGCCACGAAAAATCCAAAGAAACAACACTTCACGGACCTTATAACCAGGGTAAATGCGTGCTCTGCCATGATCCGCACACCAGCGAAAATGAGAACCAACTGCGCGCGCAAGGCAATTCGCTATGCCTCGAATGTCATCAGGATCGCAGCATTACTGGCGCGCTGAAGCTCTTCAAAACCGACCATGAGTTCACAGAAGAGGACTTCAAAAGTGTTCCCAAAATCGGTCTTGATCCCACACTGAAGATGGGACACCCCATGGGCATGCACAAGGTTGCAGATGCTCCTGACCTGCTGCATCCCGGACAGAAGATCTCCTGCCTCTCATGTCATGAAAACCATGCCTCAGCGCGCGAAAAGCTGGTGCGCACCGTTGAGATCAACAAAAAGAAGATGGACATCTGCGATTCCTGCCACATGGCCAATGACGAGATGCGCATGGCCGAGGCGCAGAAACGCTCGGATGAACTCGAATCCAAGCGGCTGAAGGAAGAGCAATTACGGGCAAAACAGCCGAACGTCATGCCCCAGAAGATGCAGAAGGGGAGCACCCCGAAGTGAGGGTAAAGAGATGAGCTCAAGAAAAATCACAACGCGAAGCGTGCAAATCAGCCTTCTGGTACTGGCGGTAACCTGCATGGCGGCAGCGGCTGACAAAGACCGGGCTGCACAAGCCTCTGCCCAGGCGCAATTGATCTGGCCGCTGCCGCCGGAAAAGCCACGGGTCAAGTACCTTCAGGAATTGAGCAACAACTACGACATAGAGACGCGCAAGAAAAAATCCTGGGTAGACAAGATGGTGGGTAACTCCGACCCGAACAGAGTGGAATTGTTCGATAAGCCAACGGGCGTTGCCGTGGACTCGCAGGGGCGCGTTATCTTCGCTTCTACACAGCGCTCCACTGTGTTCGTTATCGATCAGGCGCAGAAAAAAATCAGCCGCATCCAGGGCGACCGTGGAATCGTGCTCCAGACGCCGCTCGGCGTCGTGGTGGATTCGCGGGACAACATCTTCGTCTCAGACCCATTTCAGCACATGATCTTCAAATTTGACCGCGATGGTCACATGACTGCGAGCCTGGGTGTAAAGGATGGCGTGAACAATCCCACGTTTATGGCGGTGGATGAGGGCCGCCGCCGCCTTTATGTGGTGGACTCTCACCTGCATCAGGTGCTGGTCTTTAACCTTGACACGCTGCAGATCACAAACCGCATCGGCAAGCGCGGCGACAAAGACGGCCTGTTCAATTTCCCGGTGGGCATTGCCGTCGCGCCCGACGGCAGCTTCGCGGTAACCGATACCGGCAGTTGCTCGGTGCAGGTATTCTCTTCGGATTTTAAATTCCTGCGACGTTTCGGACATCAGGGCGACCGGCCCGGCGAGTTCATCCGTCCTAAAGGCATTGCCATCGATAAAGAGGGCAACTACTGGGTAGTGGATGCAGCCTTTAACAACTTTCAGATTTTCAACTCCAGGGGCGACCTGCTGATGTGGATTGGGCAGTTCGGCAACGTCCCCGGGGCGTTCAACCTTCCCATGGGCATTTACATAGATAAGGCCCAGAAGGTTTATGTCAGCGATCAACTGAACCATAGAGTTCAGATATTTCAATTCCTGGGAGGAGGTGATTGAACTGGTTCTCTCCGGGCAACAAACCGGACAGAGGTGCGGTGGCCCCCGGCTACGGCATACAACCAAGGATAAGAAGTAATTGTGATTATTAAGGAGGACTTATGAAATTCTTACTAAGGGCTAGTCCGCTGGTGCTCGCATTGTGCTTCGTATTGGTCGCACAGGCTGCGCGGGCCCCCAAGTCGGCTGTCTTTAATTCTCCCCATGATTTCAAAACCACGGGGGAGTATTCACCGGGTGGCGCAAGCTACACCCTGTGCAATTTCTGTCACGTCGCTCACAAATTCGGGAGCGCACCAACTGGTCCCGGCTACCTGCTGTGGAACCACAAACTCTCCAACGTCTCGAACTATGGCGTTTACACCAGTGACAGTATGAGGTCCACGCCCAGCGATCTGGGCGGACAGATGACTGTCAGCAATCTCTGCCTGAGCTGCCATGACGGCACGGTGGCAGTCAACTCCTGGTATGAATCCGTAGCGGGCAAGAACTTCCAGCCATTGCCGCAAGACACGCTCTTCATGGCGGAAGATCACACTGCCAGAGACCTGACCAAACAGCACCCGATCAACTTCGTTTATCCGGATGCCACCACTGCGGCCGCCGTCGGCATTTTACCGGCAGCAGATACCAACTCGATCGACGGCAGCGGCAACGTACCGCTGTTCAGCGGCAGAATGCAATGCGCCACCTGCCATGATCCCCATGCGGGACCAAGCTCCGGCGGCCATCTGTTCTTCCGTACATTCCCGAGCACCGCAGCACAGACCACGACTGGTTCTTTCTGCGTGTACTGCCACTTATAAGCAGAACGGAGGGGGGCCGGGCCCTCGCAAAGCAACGTCTCCCCTCCGGATTTTTTTATGAAGAGAACTGCGGCAATCCGGATGCTCGCTCTGATCGCGCTCAGTGTTGTGGTACTCGCAGGGCAGGCAACGGGTCAGTCGCCGGAAGATGAGATTCCAAGCTGGCGTGCCAACGGCTTTGCCGGAGTTGATCTCACCCATACCTCGCAAAGCGTTACCAACCAGGACACCCAAACCGGCCAGTTCTTTCCGCTGGGCGACCTGCGTCTCAACAGCGACGGATTTCTGCTCGATCCAAGATTTCTGCACATCAACGCTGCCATGGAATACCAGAAGGGCGTCAACTCTGCGGATCGCGGAGATTTCAACATGTTTCCCCGGCTGCCACGTGTGACCCTCTCGTTTCAGGACTACGGCAGCACTGTGCATGTTCCAACATCATTCGCAGACCGTACTTACAGCGAAAGAGAATTCGACCTGGGCGTCTCCGATTCATGGAAACAGTGGCAATGGTCAGGAAATTTTTCCAAAGGCAATGGGAACTCCACCGGCGTTTCTCAGCTCAACCTCGACGACACCTTCGAAAACACCACGCGCGCCGCAGGCTTCAATCTGAATCGCAATTTCCTCGAGAACAAGGCGCGCCTGATGTTCGAAAACCGCAACATCTGGCGGCGCGATCATCTGGCGGGCGATGGCAGCAGCGATACCAGCGAATTCGATAACACCGCGAATTTTGACATGCAGGTGACCGAGCGCGTGACCGCCAGCGCCGGTTACAGCTTCCAGAAACTCGACTTCACAGGCGGTGGCTTCAACCAGGCCATCGTGCCCGGGGGCGGAGGACTGCAGTTTATTCCGTTACTCTCTACCACTTCCAACAGCCTGAGCGGCCGGGTTGATTATCATCCATGGAACTGGCTGCGGCTGGATCAGGAAGTTCGGAATACGCAGTCCTCCCCTGTGCCAGGACTTCTGGAGAGCCGCACTTCATTTTCAGACACCACCTCCACCGTCACCGCAGACCGCCACTGGAGGAGCTTCGACCTGATGGGCTCCTATTCAGGACAGTTTCAGCTTGCCGGCACCACCCTCGATCATTCGCCCAATTCCTGGTCGAACAGCTACAGCGGCCGCGTTGGCTGGGGCGACGTTCGTTACGCGCGCATCACCGCCAGCGGCCAGAACACGCGGCTCAACATGGTGGAGCAGATCGGCGGATTCACCCACGAAAAGAGGGTGGGAGCAGAAGTGGAAACACACCGCTTCCGATTAGTGCGGCTGCGCGCCAGCGGCGACTATAGCAATCTTGAACTGCTCAACATCAGCGGCGACACGCACACCAGGATGATGAATTACACCTTCCAGGCGGAGCACCGCTTCGTCACAGCGTCGTACACCAACTCCTTCATGGATGGCGCGGGCGCGCTGTTCCCGCTGGGCTTGATTGACCGGCAGTTTCTTATAGTTCCTCTTCCCATCGGCCAGTTGCTGGCCACTCCTCTTCTTGACCGCACCACGCACAGCCAGATCGTCAGCCTCACCGGCAGGCCGCGGCGCCGCCTGGATGTCTCTTTCGTCTGGCGTATCGAAGACACGCAACTACCCTCCTCCCGCGAGAACTTCAATTTCCTTGAAGCCGATGCGCGCTACCGTTTGGGCAAGTTTTCGCTCGAAGGCGGCTATTCAAGAAATTTGACGGATGTGACGCTTGTCACAGGCCCGAATGGCACTCGTCTGGCACTCTGGTACTTCCGAATTGGCCGGGATTTCAAGATTTTCTGAAGCAGGTTAAAAGAATGCGGGTCAGGTCGAAAGTCGTGCTGTCAGTGGCGAGCATCGTGGTTTTCGCTTTGCTGCTGGCCATCGCCGGAAGAGCTTATTCGGCATCTACGCCGGTTACGCCGGTGGCGCCATTTTCGCTCGGTGCTGTGGACTACCTTGGCTCGTTGCAGACTCCCGCGGATGTGAAGGGGCGTCCTTCAGGGTTCAAGCGTTTTGTAAATAAGGTGCTGGGCATGGAAGACGACACGCGGCGCATGGTGCTGCCGCATGGCGTCGCCGTAGATGCCTCCGGACGCGTGCTGGTGGCCGATACCAAAGGCCAGGTGGTGCACATGTTCGATAGCGCCGGGCATCACTACAAGCAACTGCATCCGCCGTCGTCCGATCCTTTTCTTTCTCCCATCGCCATTGCCCTTGACAGCAAAGGGCAAATCTACGTTACCGATTCCGGACGTTCCCTGATTTTCGTTTTCCGTCCAGACGGAAAATTCCTGCGGACGCTCGGCTCTGTCGGCAGAAACGAGAGCCTGTTCAAGCGCTGCACCGGACTGGCCATCGATAAGCAGCATGACATTCTCTACGTGGTGGACACTGTTGCCATGCGCGTGGTGGCACTCAGCGCCGACGGCAAGGTGCTCGACCGCTTCGGCAAGCCGGGTGAAGGCCCGGCGGAATTCAACTACCCTACGCACATCACCATCGCTCCCGATGGTACTTTGTGGATCGTCGATTCGCTGAACTTCCGCATCCAGCATCTGGATGCGTCCGGAAAATTCCTGGGCACGTTTGGCCAGCTTGGCGATATGCCGGGGCAACTCGATAAGCCCAAAGGCATTGCCATCGATATGCAGGGTCACATCCTGGTGGTGGATGGAAGATCAGATCGCGTGCAGGCCTATGACGCACAGGGCCGGATGTTGTTCGCCTTCGGGAATACCGGCAGCGCGCCCGGAGAGTTCTTCCTTCCTGCGGGAATCACTCTCGATAAAGAGGGAAAGATCTATGTTGCCGACAGCCAGAATGGCCGCGTCGAAATCTTCCGGCTCAATGGAGGCCAGTGATGCGGCGCGCCGTCTTCATCGCCGCGTTGCTGCTGGCTATTGGCATCCTGCAACTGCTCTTTGCGCAGAATGGCAACAAGAGTTCCATCATCAACAGCAAGCACGATTTTCGCGCCGCCTCTGCCGCGCAGATTCGCTCCGCCAATGGCCAGAGCGCCTGCATCTTCTGCCACACGCCGCATAATGCCGGTTCCAGCAATTACCTGTGGAACCACCGGATTTCCACGCAGGATTTTCCCGTCTACAACAGCAGCACGCTGCAATCCACGATTACTCCCATCCAGCCGCAGGATGTTTCCAAACTCTGCCTGAGCTGCCATGATGGCACCATCGCGCTGGGCGATACCGTGAATGACGGGAGCGTTGCCTTCGCACAGGGCACTGGCTACACCCTGCCTGCAGGTTCAGCGTCCAATCTGGCAGGTGACCAGACCTTTGCCAACGACCATCCCTTTGCTTTTGCGCCAAAGATCGGCGGGGAGGTGGTTACGCCGCCGCCATCCGATCCCGTGCATCTGGACCGCAGCGGCAAGCTGCAATGCACAAGCTGCCATGATGCGCATAAAGAAGATGCGGACCCGACCACGCGCAAGTTCCTGGTGAAATCCAATCAGGCCTCGGCAGTCTGCCTCACCTGCCATCAGAAGACCGGGTGGGCCGGTTCGGCGCACAACCAGCCTCCTGATGCTTCAGAGAATTTGCGCTACGCCCACACCCAGGGCGCGCACACCGGATACATCGGGGTGAGAAACAATGGATGTGAGAGCTGTCACCGTCCGCATGCGCCGCAGGTCGGGCAGAGATTGATCAAACAAACGGAAGAGAATGTCTGCTTCCAGTGCCACGATGGCTCGGTGGTCACGCGCAATATCAAGGCTGAATTCCTCAGCAAGACCTACAAGCATCCGGTGCTGCTCACGCCCTCCACGCATGATGCCGCGGAATCTCCATCTTCAGCGGCGCACACCCTGCCGGAAACCAGCGTAGGCCAGGCGCGCCATGCTGAATGCGCCGATTGCCACAACGGACACCAGGCCAACAGCACCACGGCGCTGCCTCCGCTGATCAGCGGCGCTCTGCTGGGAGTGAAAGGTCAGTCGAGCAGCAATTCATTCCTCACGCAGTCCCCAAACGAGTATGAGATCTGCTTCAAGTGCCATGGCGACAGCGCCAACAAACCGCAATCCCTCGACAAGAGCATTGCCGGTATCGGCTACGGGCGCAATCCTCAGCGGCAATATGACGCCGGAAACCTCAACGCCTATAACACCCGCGCCGAGTTCACGCAGGGAATTTCGTATCATCCGGTTACGCGGCCCAGGAATTTGTCCGCCGGCGAGGCGCCGAGCCTGCGCTCCAGCGTGATGAGCAACAGCGGCTCGCCCTTACCCAACCGTCCATTGGCCGGCGGCAGCCAGATTTACTGCATGGATTGCCATAACAACGATACGGGCAGGAACCTCGGCGGGTCTTCCACCGGAACTTCTGGCGCGCATGGTTCAAACATTGCCCACCTGTTGGAACGCGCCAATATGATGGAAACAGCTACCGGCACACCCGGACGTGGCTCGGGCATTTCTTATGCGCTTTCCAATTACGCGCTGTGCGATAAGTGCCATGACGTGCAGAACAGCGTAATTGCCAATAGAAGTTTCAGGTATCACCGGCTGCACATCGTGGATCAGCGGACCGCCTGTTCCACCTGCCATGATCCGCATGCGTCGTCGTCATCCATGCTGATCAACTTCGATACCAGTATTGTTGCGCCGAACAGCAACAAGGTTCTCAGCTTCATCCGAACCAGTCCCGGACACGGAAGCTGCTCCCTGACCTGCCACGGCGAAAACCACAATAACCGGAGCTATTAAGGAGCCGCCAATGTTCGGAAATGGGTAATTCGGGAATGGGTAAATGGATAATTTGGTAAGTGGGTAAATGAACCTTGTCCTATAGTTCTTAAATTTACCAATTTACAAATTTACCCATTTACCAAATTGTGTTGGGCTGAGTGGTAAAAGAAAGAAGGCAATTATGAAAAAAGTTATCGTCGTAATCCTGCTGGCGTTGGTGATTGGAATCGTCATAGCCGTGGTTGTACGCATGTCGTCCGGACCGCAAACCCAGATGGGCAGCATAAAAATGTCTGAGCCATCACTGGGAGCAAAGATTTTTGCCGGGATCACCGCGCCGTTCACCAGCGGCAATACCGAGATTCAGCGCACCATCGAAGCCCGCAAAAATGTGAAGAGCTTCCGCATGAAAACCCTGTTGCAGCTTCATCCCGGCCATCCGCTGGAAACTGTAGTTGAGGTCTCCTGTCCTGACCGTGAGCGCTTCACCACTACTATCGGCGACCGCGCCTTTCACGCAGTACGCATCGGCGGCAAAGCCTATACCGAGCAGGAGAACGGCGCCTGGAGCGTGCAGGACACCCCGGCGCAGGGTTGGGCTCCCTGTGGCGATAATCCCGGCGAGCCTGCTCCCTGGGCGGTGATGAATGAAGGCCGTGATCCTTCGTCGGTGCTGGCCAAGGTGATAGGCAGCAGCGAGATCACCCGAGGCGCATTTGTCGGCACCGATTCCGGCAACTGCCGCCAATGGACCATGAGCGTGAAGCTGCCGGGCGGCGCAGCCCACGGCCACGGCGCCAGCGGATTGCACTACACCGTCTGTATCGATCCCAGCCAGCACCTGCCCGTAGCCGTGGTGATGGGCAGTGGCGGCATGGTCACCACCTATTTCGATTGGAATAAACCCATCCAGATCGAGGCTCCCAAGGTTGAAGAGAGCGCCGTGATCCTGGTGCCTTAATCAACCGCAGTATGCAGGCGCGGATTTCTCCGCGCCTGGGGGTTTAGCTCCAATACTGTTCACTGAACGAAAAATGAGGCTTTGAGAGTCAGGTGTCAGTGTCGCGCCTACGGCGCTGGAGTATTGCAAAAAAGAGGACTCTTTCCTCTCCTTACCGGGGTTCACCCCAGTAGGTGTAGTACAGCTACTATGAAATTACGAGAGGGAATCCGGGGCCAAATTCGGGCATCGGACACAGGTTCTGGCTGGAAATTTGTGCCGGTCGTCCACCCAGGGCAGTTACCTTCGTGACCATATATTGCCTCTAAACTTTATGTTTTGAAGGCGTTTCGGCGGTTAAAACCGTCATGAGGGGGTTTAGTTCCAAAATGGGAAAGAGTATTCTTTCCGGGTCCCATTCAACCTTCTTCGAGGAGAGACTACATGAATAAAGCCGTGGTTCTATTTCTGCTGGCGGCCTGCATTTCGCCGGTGGGTCAGGATCGCGCCGTTCCGGCAACTTCCAACCCGCTGAGCACGAGCGGCCATACTATGCTCATGCAGACCGATGGTGGGGGCCCTATGCCCATGTGCCCACCCCTAACATGTCCTCTAGCTTCGGGACAGGTCTTGCCGAACTGAGGGCGCGATTAGCCCCGACTCTGGCGAACAGGCTTATACCTATGTAATCGCCTGACGGAATCGAGCAAATCGACCGGATGAAGTCAGCCACAATATGTTTCTTTTTTAAAGAGGGAATCGGTCCAATACCGATGCCCACCCATGATTGTGGCACAGGAACGTTTTCATAGGGACAACTGGCTGATTGCATAGCCGTCACGCCTGAATTAATCTTGCCTTCACGTGAGCTTAACAGGAACAGTTTTGTTGATTCTGGTGACATTCCTGCAAGCGTGGCTACTGATTGCGCTCATTCGCAGGCGTGTGCTTGGACGTTTCAAATGGTTTTTCTTTTACACGGTGTTCTCTATCGTTGCAGGGATTGGCGAGTTTGCTGTTCGAAATCGTCCATGGACATACTTCTATGTATATTGGGCTGCGGAAGCGGTCTACTCCATTCTGGGTTTCTTCGCAATCGATGAGGCATTCCGCCGCGTGTTTCGAAATTTCTACGTTCTTCGGTGGTTCCGGTTCCTGCTGCCCGGGGTCGGCATTGTGATGCTGATCCTGGCCGTCGTGGAGGGTTATTTCAACCCTCCGGTCCAGGCACCTTGGTGGTTAGCCACGATTTACGTTGGTGAAATCGCGGTTCGTTGTCTTCAGGTAGGAATATTCGCATTATTTGTTTTGCTGGTCAGGCTTTACCTGCTGCCGTGGCAAAACTATGCTTTTGGAATTTCCGTGGGCTTCTCGATTGCGGCATTTGGTATGTTCACGACTGTGATGCTTCGTTCCGCCCTTGGAACAAAGCTGATGGCGTTGCAATATGTGCCTGCTATGGCGTATCTGATTGCCGTATTGATCTGGCTGGCCTCCTTCATCAAGCCTGAACCGCCCAATCCTTATCAGGGATTAATTTCACCCTTAACGCCGGAACAGCTTCTTGTGTTGCTGAGAAGCTATACCCAGGAGTTGAAGGGGCTGCTTAAGAAATCGATGGCGGTAAGTTAGGAGCACTCAGCCATCTGAACATCTTCCATTCATTACCACAGCGCGGCGAGCCACAACCAAAACCTTTTACCGCAGTCGGACATGGGACTTGAGTCCCACCCAGAAAAGATGAAAATAGGTATGAGCGACTGCGTGGGCGAAAGCCGAATCTCTGTGGCGCCTGCAAGAGCCCGCACCGCAGTCTGGCTTGGACATCGCATCGTACCCGAAACTGTTGCTCCTCTCAGGAAGCACGCAGGGCAGACTGATCCTGATATC
>QHVI01000055.1 GCA_003223515.1 Candidatus Angelobacter sp. Gp1-AA117 | reverse complement strand
GCTATATCTCCTCGCAAAATCTTATAGCGGTACTTTGTGATCCATACGATGTGATATTTAATGTCCCAGACCGCATGCCCGCTATGTCGATAGTCCACCATCCCGCTCTACTCTAGCAGGTTGGCTGGAAGCTGACCGCCTGAAAGGCGGTGGGCTTAGACCCGGTGCGAGGAACTAAAGGCTCTTGGCTCTTGGGTTCCGATCACCTGATCACCCGATCTAACTTACCCATTTACCCAATTGTCCTCAGTCGTAGTACTCCAGCCCCAAGTGCGTAATCATCTCTTCCCCGCGCAGGTGACGCAGCGTGTTCTTCAGCTTCATCGACTGGATGAACAGGTCATGCTCCGGATACAGTCCAGGCACCGTCATCGGTGATTTCAGGTAAAAGCTGAGCCATTCCTGAATTCCCAGTCCACAGAGTTCCTCGCTGCGCTGGGCCAGGTCGAGAAACAGCACCAGGTCAAGCACAATCGGGGCCGCCAGGATGGAATCCCGGCACAGGAAATCCACCTTGATCTGCATGGGATAGCCGAGCCAGCCGAAGATGTCGATGTTGTCCCAGCCTTCTTTGTTATCCCCGCGTGGCGGATAGTAATTGATGCGCACCTTGTGATGGATGTTCCCGTAGAGCTTGGGATAAAGCTCCGGTTGGAGTATCTGTTCCAGCACGGAAAGCTTCGATTCTTCCTTGGTCTTGAATGAACCGGGATCGTCGAGCACCTCACCATCACGGTTGCCAAGAATATTGGTTGAGAACCAGCCATGCAGGCCGATCATGCGCGCCTTGAATCCCGGCGCAAGAATGGTCTTGATCAGCGTCTGCCCGGTCTTGAAATCTTTTCCGGCAATCGGTGCGCGGTTGCGGCGTGAGAGTTCGAGCATGGCAGGAATGTCCACAGTCAGGTTCGGTGCGCCATTGGCAAAGGGAACACCCTCGCTCAGCGCCGCGTAGGCATAGACCATGGAGGGCGCGATGTTCTCGTCGTTCTTCTGCAGGCCGCGTTCGAAAGCCTTGACTGAAGAGTGTACTTCACTCTGCTGCAGGAAGACTTCCGTTGAGCCGCACCAGATCATCACCAGCCGGTCAGCCTTTGACTTCTTTTTGAACTCGCGGATATCGTCGCGCAACTGCTCCGCCAGTTCCATCTTGTTGCGGCCCTTCTTCACATGCTTGCCGTCCAGCTTCTTCACGTAATTGCGATCAAATACCGCCCGGCGCGGGGTTATCGATTTCAGAAATGGCTTGACCTTCCCGAGCAGCTCTTTTTCGATCACTCCGGCATGAATGGCCGAATCATAGGCATCGTCTTCAAAGATGTCCCAACCGGTAAACACCAGGTCATTGAGGCCGGCCAGCGGCACAAAATCTTTGATCTTGGGCGAGCGTGCTTCGGTGCGCTTGCCCAGGCGCACGGTCCCCATCTGCGTGAGTGATCCGATGGGGTCGGCATATCCCTTGCGAACAGCTTCAACCCCGGCCATAAAAGTAGTGGCCACGGCGCCCATGCCCGGAATCATTACCCCCAGCTTTCCTTTCGCGGGAGCGATTTGCGTGCCCTGTTTTGTTTCTGAAGTGGAAGATTTAGCCATCAAAAAAAGACCATCCTTATACCGTTGGAATACTCAGGCCTGAAGCACTGGACAGAAATAAACGAGCTCTGAGTGGAAACTTGCTATCTTCTCGTATTAAAGGTGCTTTGTAAATATGCGCGGTTCTTAGCCGCCGATATACGCCTATACGCTAATCCACGCTGAAAAACCAAAAACCTCAACACTGATGACCCAGATGAAACCATCCGCACAGATAAGGCAATATAAAAGGAAAGCCCCAGCGGATAGATTTCGACCACCAATTGCGACTCACAAAATCAGCGTTATCAGCCTTCATCAGCGGCTAAGAAAATCTATGCTGCCACCCGCATGCGGTTCTTCCAGTGTGACCACACGAACCACGTCACGCCCAGCACCAGGAAGGCCAGCACCACCACGTCCAGGCGGTGCAACCAATGCTTCAAACGAGGATCGCTATTCCATTGTTCGCCCAGCTTCATGCCGATCCATGAGAGCGCGAAGCACCAGGGCCACGATCCCACAAAGGTGTACACGTGAAAGCGCAGCCGGGGCATGCGCGCGATTCCGGCAGGCAATGCAATAAAGGTGCGAATCACGGGCAGCAGACGTCCGATGAAAACCGCCGCCGAACCGAAGCGCTGAAAGAAGCGGTCCGCCAGTTCAATGTCATGGCGGCTCAACAGCAGCTTTGAACCATATCGGTCCACCAGCGGACGCCCACCGTGATATCCAATCTCATAGGCGATCACCGAGCCCACATTGCACCCCACCGCGCCGGCAGTCGCGGCCCACAACAGAGTGAATTGGCCTGTGTGGAACCACAAAAGAGTTGTGCCTCCCTTATAAACAAGAAACCCGGCAAAGGGCATAATGATTTCCGACGGCAAAGGAATACAGGCAGATTCGATGGCCATCAGGAGAAGAACGCCCCAATAACCACTAAAAGAAATGACTGCGGTGGTGATGACGAGCAATTTGCCAATGATTTTTTCAATCATGGAATGGCTTGCGCCTAGAACTCCTGTGAATCCTGCGTAAAGGTGTAGCCGGGCAGGGTCACGCCTTCGGGGGTCTTTGCCACTTTCACACGAATGGTATCGGCCTGCGGCGCAGTGAAGTTTGCCGGACGCAGCATGGCATACTGCGTGAACAACTCGTTATAGAGCTTGGTGACCAGGAAGATATTGCCATTCTCGTCATTGCGCCACACCTGGCCGAGCTGGATCACCTTAACCGCCATGAGTAAAGATTAACACGAGCGAAACAGCTTGTAAGATCGGGTCATCGGTGAATCATCAGGTCATCGGGAATTGGTAAATAAATAAGTTGGTAAATGAGTAAATGAAAACCTCCGAATATTGTGGGGCATAGCGAGTCTGCTGGGCGCCACTCAATTTACCAGATTACCAATTACCCGATTACCATTTATTTCATTCTACGACTGTCCTGATTTCGGATTTCCGTTGTTCCTTTAACACGGCAGTCACGGCTACGCTGCCGGGTTATAATTCGCGCAGGTTTTCGAGCCGTGTCATACAGGTATTACGTTTTACTTAACTCTATCCTGCTGCTGTGCGGATTCTGCGCACAAGCTGCCGCGCAGGAGAACACTCCGGCCACTGTGCAAGGCACCGTATTCAACAAGGTCAGCGGCGCTCCTGTAAACCATGCTCATGTCATGTACATCAAGTCGGCCGCCGGTGCCCACGAGAATCCCACTCCTATCAGCACCGATACTGACTCTGAAGGTCACTTCGTCATCCAGGTGGAGCCCGGAACATACCGGCTTTGGGTAGAGCGTCCCGGGTTTGCGCGTCAGCCTTACGGCGCGCGCACTCCGGAAGGCGCAGGCGCCGTGCTGACGTTGGCTCCGCGCCAGCAGGTGCGGGATATCACCATCAAGCTGGCGCCCTTGGGAGCCATCTCCGGACGCACTCTCGATAATGAAGGCGAACCGGTTCAGGGCGTCGGCATTCAGGTGCTGCGCTTCAGTTATGCCAACGGCAAACGCCGGTTGATGCCTGTCTCCGGAGCCAGTTCCAACGATCGTGGCGAATACCGCGTTTTCGGCCTTCCCGCCGGACGCTATTACCTGCTCGCCACCCTGCACGGCGCGCCGATGTCCCATCTTCCGGACACGGGCGGGCTCGTTCCTGAAATGCTTGATCCCTTCGCTCCTCTTTATTATCCCGGCGTGCTCGATCCCACGGCGGCCACCATGGTTCCTCTGCCGGAAGGTGGTGAAGCTTCGGATATTGATTTCAACCTGCAGCGCATCCGCGCCGTCACCGTGCGTGGACGCGTCTATAGCTCGATCCCGGATTTCTCCAGCAGTCATCTGCAGGTGGTGCTCGCCCATAATGAGGGCAACACTGCCTCCGGTGTGGGCCGTCTGACCGCCACCCTCGACCCGGCCACCGGCAGGTTTGAATTTCGCGGAGTTGCTCCCGGTGAATACCTGCTGCTGGGCGCGCAGCAAAGCAACAAGCTGGTGCTCTCCGGACGCGAAGCCATCGAAGTAACCGCCGCCGCTATCCAGGACAACTTCCGGTTGACTCTCTCTCCTGGGTATGCCATCAGTGGACGTGTAGAGATGGAGGGTGGGGCCGCTGCCAATCTTTCCCATGTCATGGTGCAGCTCGTTTCCACCGAAGACATTGTCTCCGGTCTTGACTCTTTCAGCAGGATCGGCCCCGATGGAAGCATTCACATGCCCGGTGTGACCGCCGGAATCTGGATGCTCTTCCTCGACCAGCTAGCGGAGAATGTATGGATCAAATCAGCGTCTTATGGTGAGCAGGACCTTCTTCTCGGCGACCTGAACGCCTCGACCGGCCCGGTGGGGCAGATCCACATCGTCCTGGCCGGCAACGGCGCTCAAATCTCGGGCACCGTAGTGGACAACGATCAGCCGCGCGAAGCAATCGTGGTTCTGGTCCCCGCGGCTGATGAGCTACGCCGCTCGCTCGGCTTATATCGCGTCACCTCTTCGGAAAATCGGGGAACGTTTGTGTTTAAAGGAGTGCGTCCGGGCTCGTACAAGCTCTTTGCCTTCGAAGAAGTCGAGCCCTTTGCCTGGTTTGATCCAGAGTTTCTCAAGCCTGTTGAATCGCTCGGAGAATCTGTCACTGTGGGCGAAGGCGAGAAGATCACCAAACAGCTCACGCCCGTTCCACCCGAAAGTCTGCTGCCGCAGCGATAGCAGTCAGCAGTCACCACTCAGCCGTGAACATTTGTGCAATGCGCAACAGGTTATTGGCCATTTATCTCCATCATCATGATGAAATACCTGGAGATGAACCAAAATCGTTCGCCGAGTTGAGGTCTGAATTCGCCGGCTTGAGATCGCTTTTCGCCGAGTTGAAGGCCAGATTCGCCGACTTGAGATGGAGTTTCGCCGACTTGAGAAGTAAGTGAACATAATGTCTCTCAGCGGAAAGAACAGCCCCAGCCCGGCCCAAAGCACAAGAATACACTCAGCCACTGTGACGGACTGCCGGCTCACAAGACACACGGGGATGAGCCCGGCGCGCCGAATCAATAGTATTCAGTTTTCAAAGACCAAATTTGCGCATTCGCCTGGGCGAAGCAGCAATAGACTAGTAGAGCTACTACAGAAATGCAAGGGGAATTGGGGTCAAATTTAATGAATATTTTGCCGCTGATGAACGCTGATTTGTATATTGGTAACTGGCTGTCTCGTTTGAGCAATACTCTCTCCATTCTGTCGTTTCCCGAATACGTTCTATAGCGCGAAGCGAAGTGCCTGTCGTGAGGTGCGTCGAAGGAATCTATGCATTCCTATCTTTTTTGACAACAGAGCCCGGCTTGTC
Organism: Candidatus Angelobacter sp. Gp1-AA117; assembly: GCA_003223515.1. Taxonomy (GTDB): domain Bacteria; phylum Acidobacteriota; class Terriglobia; order Terriglobales; family Acidobacteriaceae; genus Angelobacter. Next base: position 30,907 of record QHVI01000055.1, on the reverse strand, counting down.
TCGGTTGAGATAGTTGCAAGCTCGTGGCGGCTTTGATTTCGATCTTCCGATTCTCATCCACGATGAAATTAGTCTCCGGGGTAAAGAACCCAAGCTCCGCAAAAGCCGGTACTGTGGGAGCGGAAAAGAGATCAGCCAGTGAGGGCCACAGTTAAGCGCCTTCCAGCCACGCTACGCCGCCTTTTAGAAAAAAGCTTCCAGAAAACGTGGTTTGCCATTCAGGTTTTGCACTGAGATCGCCGGCTTCCGCAAATTCCCAACGGCGTGGTCCGCTGTCGCCGCTTTCTGAAAGAAATGCTTCCGGAAGCAACGCGTCTTGGTAAACTTTTGCTGTGTGGTTGTGGTTACCCCGAATTTTTGCGGACTCTAACCTAGCAACCGAGGCTTACTCTTCTGTTGGAAGATGCGTGATCAAAGTTTTGCGTCAGCGAGAATGGACTCCAGCAGAATACCTTCGCGGACAGATCCGAACCCGGTAGCCTTCTCGGCCCGGTGAATGGCTATAAGATTCCAGTTTTCGTCGAAGCACGGTGCGCCACTGGAGCCCCCCGCCGTCGTGGTCACATAACGGAGCTTGCCAGCGGGTGGAAGAGCTTCGACCAATCCATTGTGGCTGAGTGACAGCTTCATGGATCCGCCCCGTGGATGCTGCAGGATGTGCAGCGCCGATTTAGGCTTATATTCAAAGGAAGACGAGAGTTTCAGCCCGTCTGGTCGGGGAGATCGCAGCCGCAAAAGCACGTAATCTAATTCTGCTGTTCGGCTGGAGGCAACAATCGGGGCGTTATGAAGTTCGCAAGGCACGCCAGCTTGCCCGCTTGTAAATCCGAGTTGGATGCTCACTGCGTTGGCCGCACTTTCGATCTGGCCGTTAGTTTCCAGCACGTGATAGTTTGTAATGATTAAATCCTTCTCCATAAACACTCCGCTGCCGAAGCGCGTGTTGTCTGCAAGCGTAATCAGGCAAACCGTGCGAGAGCGCTCCAATGCTTTGTTGAGAAGACCTACATCTAGGAACTCAACAGGTTTTCGCAGAAAACCCTGCAGTTGCGTGTCGGACTCCGGAACATCGAAACTGGAAATATCAGCGTGCACGAGTGAAGCCACCGCCGGCAGAGGAACAGCCAAGTCGGAAGCTATCAGTTCAGCCGTGCTGTTGAAACAGGCCGGCAACTGCAAAAGGGCAGACAGCAGCAGCCGACGTTGCTCCATACCTAGATCATCGAAGATGCCCATCGCGAGCCGCTGCAGGATGGGAGTGCTTGGATCATCATGCGCTCTTCCGGTTTCAAAGGCCCAATGTAGCAGCCTGCGTGTTGCGGCATCCGGCGCTCCGGTAATATTGCTCAATGCTGCGATGCGCATGTTTCTATCCATCTGTGCCCGCTCGACCACGTCGCGCATATAATCATTCGGGTCTCCCGCACTAAAAGCTAGTTCAATGAACACGCTCTCAAGAACTTTGAGGGCCTTTTTAGTGGACGGTGTGGAGGGAGCATTCCCCAAGCTCCTGAAAGGCTGTGCGTCCGACGTTTTTTCTGCGGCAATCAGCGGCAACATAGTATAGGCAATAATAGGCATGCGCAGTTCGCCGAGCAAATAGATCCATACGGCTAAAGCCCATTCGGAAAAATCAGCCCGCAATTCCGCCCGCGCAACCTCCGCAGTCACGAATACGTTGAGGTTCGCAAGTTTCACTGGAACACATATCGAGACATGGCTCTTGTCCCAGCCGAAACCGGGGCGCCTGAGTCTGATTGCGGCATCAAGAGCGACGTGGGACGCGCTCTGTGTTTTCAAATCACTGGACGGCAGCGCGACTTCGGAATGGATGTCCAGATCTGGTCCCTCGCCGGCCCGCAAGGTGCTCCAGATGTTCCTGAGAATGCCCTTGACGTCAGCAATGGTGTTGCCCTCATTGAAGGCGCGTTTCAAGGACTCCAGGATTATGATGTCATGCGCTCCAGGCGTTTCCGAAGCTTTCTCTTTCAGCCGCATGAGCTGCCGCGAGGTGATGGTTGAATGGCATTGGCGTATGACATCCAGTATGCGTGCCGCATGTTTCTTTATCAGCTCATTTCGAAATAAATACCGGTCGTTCTCGACTACGACAACTCCCTGCAGATGGAAGGCCGAGACATCAACAATCGGCTCTTGCAGGGGGACCGGCGCCTTGTTTTCAAGCAGTTCGTTCACAACCTCAAACAAATAGGAATCCCGCCACACGTTAAGAGCGATCTCCCGGAGAACGTTGTGCCCAAACACTTTTCGTGCGGCAATTTGTGATAACAAGCGTGGCGAAATCTGCCCTTTTCCGATTGCCGGGTTTTTTAGCTCGTCTAGAACGCCCTTCAGAAACGCCGGATCAGGGCCGCAGTATTTGGCAAGCCACTCCAGCGCCTTGGCGTGGATAATGAGACCGCGAGGCAGTTGGTCCACAATCGCGGAGATGCGTTCGGAAAGAGGATTGGACGGCAGCGCTTCGGTGCTGAAAAAGGCAAATGCGGAATCCGTTTCACGCTTGATATGGAAGATGCTCAACACACCGGCGACAAACACCCCGAGCCTTGACAAGTGCTTTTCAGAAGCCGCCTTTTCGTAAAGGAGCCGGAGTTGCCGCGAAATGTGGCGCGAGAAGAAATGTGGAACGCTGTCAAACTGGTCCAGGAAAAGGACAATTCGTTTGCTGGTCAAGTTGCACAGCTGTTCAAGAAATTGAGCCAGATTCGAGCTTTTTGAATCTCTTAAGTTGTCAGCCACCGCGGGATCGATCTCGTCCAACTGCTGCAACAGCTGTCCGATCAATTGGGCCTGCATTTCCACTTCAGAATTCAACGCGAGTTCGCGCAGGCTCAGGAAAACGGGCAGCACCCCCTGCCTTTTGCGCAGCTTCTGGAACAGTGTCTTAAGCAGCAGGGTCTTGCCCGAACCTGCTGGCCCGAGTACAGCGATATAGGGAGTGCGTGACGGGTCGACGCACTTGGCAAGCAGTCTCTTGGCAACTTGGTTCACAGCAGCTTTCTTTCGGGCTCTCCCCTGAGAACTTCCGCCCATGATGATCGTAAATTGCCTATTTCTTCGAGCGCTTTTCGGATCATGAATTCGAGACCATAGTTCTGGCAATACCGCGCAAGCTGTGGAATTGCGAAGCGGAATCGATTGCTGCCGGTGCGCCTGACCAATATTCCGCTGATCAAGAGGTTTTCCGTAATGGTGTACAGTTCTGCTGTCGCCACTTGCTTGCCTACCGACCTTAGGCACTCGTCAATCGTCGGTATGTCAAAATCGAAATTGTCAAAGGTTCCACCTAGCTTGAAGCCTCTTTTCATAAGAAGATACGTGGCCAGCCGTTCAGGGGCATGCGTATTGGCCAGGAAGGCTCCGAAGACCTTCTCTCTGAAATCTCCGGACTGAAATACCTGGGTCAGAAGGTCCGTCGGTCCGGGAATACCACCCGTTTCATCCACATGACGAATGACCTCAGCGCAGCACATCTGGATCAATTCAGGGTGGCCGGCGGTCTCGCCGTAAATGGCTTCGACGATCTCCGAATTGCGAATGTCAATCCCCAAATTCAGGAGGGGAAGCTCGATCATGGTTTTCGATTCGGCCCTTGTTAATACTTCCAATTCCAGTATTTTTGTGAATCCATACAGCGGCGTTTTTACATCATTCATTAACGACTTGGCGTTACGGAATCCTGCGGCATAGAAGCGCGTATTGTTCGCCTTGTGGAACACGTCCCGAAAGCGCTCCATCAGCTCATTCGACTGTCTTTGATCAAAGGCCAGGATTTTGTCGATTTCGTCGATGAAAACAACGACCGTGGATTCTCGCGCAAGCCTGGCCACGGTTGAATGGAAAACATGGCCGATGTCCTGCGTGGTGGAATGGCGTTCATAATTGCCGGAGGGATCAATGTCTCGCAATAGCTGAGTCAGCACCTCGTGGGTGCTGCTGCATACCGCCCCATACAGATCGGCAATAATGACGGGTTTCCCACTAATCTTCAAACGGTGCTTGATCTCCTGGAGCAGGCTGGTTTTTCCGATTCGCCGGTTGCCCACAAAGGTGAAGTTGTCCTGAATGTCAAACACTTTCTTCAGGATGGGACCTCTTCCAAAAAAGGAACCGGCCAGCGCCGGGATTGTTGAATGGTAAGGTGACAAAGCCTGGCGGCCTAATGCGGTCACCAGCGCCGTCGTCAACGCGGAGATCAGCCCGGCGCTGTTGGCTGACTGGTATGCCTCTTGAAATTGGTTTCGTGCCAGCACCGCGACCTTATTCTTGACAAGCGTTCGTTGCGTGACGTTTTTCAGGGTCTGGAGCATCCCCCCCAAAACTAGGACGCCGCCGCTGAATCCCGAGCCCACCTCTTTTTCTAGCACCAGAATCAGCTCATGCAATTGCGCGGCCGTTATGTGAGACATATTGGCAAAACGTTTAGGAATGAGGAAAGGCGTGCTGTCCGGATTGACCTTTAACTTCAACGAGGTCAAATCCAAATAGTGGATCTCAAAATTATCGGTATTTGCGACCCGCCGCTTGTCGAACGCGCACTCTTCCGTCAACGTCTCGATAAGCGACGATGGAGGAATAAAATCAGACACGATTACTCTTTCAATTCAACCAACTCGTGACGATGAAGGATAGTTAAGGTTGCGCCGAGCAGGTCTGGAGCCATGCCCGTGCTCCGGATGAGATCCCCCACTTCGAGCAAGCCGGGCAGGTTGGGTATTTGGCGATACACCCGCGACAACAATTTGCTGGTGCTGGGTTCGCCGACCGTGTAGCTGCACAGCCGCTCTGCACGGAATATCCGCCGCACCTTCAGGGATTCGTCGCCTACTTCAGCGCTCGTGAATGTTCTGCGCACCTGGGTATTCCGGCGGAGAGCGGCCGGTGCGACCTCAACTTCTGTTACACTCTCGCGCCATTCCCGTCCTACAAACTTGTCCTTGCCATGATAGAGGATCATTTTCCCATCGATTTCTATGCTGGGAAACCTGGTGACAAAATCCTCGTGGGCCGGCGCATTGAGCTTGCCCCCATAGCTGATGTTGCCGCCAATCGCGATATGCGCTGTTCCAAGACATTTTTCATCGATGAGCGACTTACCTACCAGCTTTTGAACGGCCGGGTTTGTCCCAATCCCGAATTCAGCCAATCCGAGAACGGTCCCTTCCGGCATACGCGGCAGGCTTTCCATCAATTCCACGAACTTCGGCAGAACATCGGGCGTACCATCAAACTTGCTCAAATTACCTTGTGAAAACGTAAGCAGGATTCTTGATCTGCCCGAGATGACACAATCCGTGAAGGAACCATTCACTACATAGGTACCATGCGCTGTTCCCTCAATGGGAGCAATGAAAGTTTCCGCACCCGGAACATTTCCCCACGTGCCGGGCGATATCAGGCCCGTGCTGATTACCGGAAGGCGTTTCATCCCGCCCAGTTGAAAGCGCAATACGTGCTCTTCGACAGGAAGCCCGCCCTCGTCGTGTATGTAAGTGCGAACAACGGCTTCACTTCCTACCGCCAGGACAATGGCCAACTCATCACATTTTCTAATCAACGGCTCATAATCCACATCAATCGCGTCCCGGAAAAACTCAGGGAGTGCGCCTGGCATATGCGCCATCCGCTTGTCCGTTGAAGTCCCGAACGAAATTAACGCCCTTCTATAGGCAAGCCCATCGGTATGGTCTCCAAGGCATGTGATAACCGCTAGCGCCTCCGATAGGGCGGAGGAATCTTCCAAAGGGAGTTCATCCCCTTTGAGAAAACGGGATTGCGCCTCTCTGGAAACCTGGCGTAGTAATGTCAATATGCCGAGCTGAGAAGCGGCGAAGCTGATGAGTTGCGAAACCTGCTCGGAAGTCTCGTCAAAAAAAACTGCGAGCGTCTCTCCCCCTCGCAGGCCTAATGATTTGACTAGCAGGGCAATAGCGCCGTTCAACTCGGCTTGGGAGTGTGTTCGTACCATAATCATACACCGTTTACTTAGGAACAAACCGAGCAACTAGCAGCGTGTAGCCGACTAAAATAAGGCTTCCGGTCACTGGCTTGTAAAACCCGGGAATCCATTCCGGGAACGGGCCTCCTAAAGCGTAGGCCCACACTGCAAAAGCTATTGTTGTAATTACGGTCTGGGCCACCGGTTTGGGGAATGCCGGTTTGTCCGTCTGAAACCATGTCCATAAAGCGGTGAACGCAATCCCGACAAAAAACGTGATCCACAGCGTAAGAAGCCCCGGCTGAGATGGTGTGCTCTTGCTCGCCTTGAATATGCTGCTTATAAAAATCCAGGCGGCAACTATATCCGATGGTATGTACTTAATCAGCCTGTCAAAATAAGAATCTACATCGCTGGCTGCGGATACAGATCCGGCCTGCAATTGCGCTGAGACAATCCTCCTTGACATTGAAAATCCTTTCTGCCTCACGATGCCGACTTCAGGCAAAGTCTTTGATTAGCGTCTGAGAGGCACCTAGGCAACTTCCGATCTAGGTCAAACTGCTTCCGTGCAAGGTCTCACCAGAAAGAGCTATTGGCGTTTACTCCGTCATTCGACAGCGAATGACTTTGTCGTGCCGCAGTGAAGCTGGATAGATGTTAGTTACTGTTTTATAGCAATTTTTTAAGGGGATCCAGTAAAAGTGTATTCACACTCTAATTACAAATCAAGATATTTTAGGAAGCCCAGCCTTTTTTTGAAATTCGTTAATTTGTTGCGACATTTCATGTGCGAAGGCGTGATTAGGTTGACTGCCCTCCAGCCCCATCTTTGCCAGACCTTTGAGTATGCCCTCTTCTCCTCCCTGAAACCATAATAAAACCCAAAGCAGTTGAAGAACACTTACTCCGCGATCCAAGTCCTCCAGCCCTTTGTCCTTAAATCTTGCTATTGCCTGATATACGAGTAAGTCTCTTTGTCTGATCAGTTCTGCAATAAGATGCCCGACTGTATTGATTCCGACCAGGGGAAGTCCGCGGGAAAGTAGCGGAATGAATCTAGCGGCGTATTCCTTGAGCTTTGCATTGCTTCCTTTGGCTATCTCTTCATCTATCTCGTGAACAACACTGTTCTGCTCGAAGATTGCTTTCAACGAAATATTGTCGATACCCACTTCCTCCGGGGATGTAGTCACCTCCGTCTTGACGGTTGCGGCATAATTGTGCAGCCAGTCCCGAATCGCGCCAAACTCCTGGTCGGCTACTTCCAGTAGGCCAGCAAGGCGTGAAAACCGTCTGCGAATTGGGTCTGGAACCCCTGTCCCGCTCTTATATCCGAGGTCATGCTCAATTTCCGCCCACGTGTGCTGCAAGATGGAACGTATTTGAATTTCAAAAGCTATATCCCTGAAGCGCATGTATTCGCGTAATTTCAAGCGATGGTCAGAAAGAGAACAGATATAGTGAAGCGAAAGATAGCCAAATCTGTCAGGATCCAGCATCTTGCCTTTATCAACGGAGTTGGCTGGATCAACGGTAAATTCTTTTGTAATCAAGTCACCGATCTTATAAATTTCATCCTCGAAGTGCGTGATGATGCGTATGCCCACTACGTCAGTAATCTCACGCAGATTACTGTAGTTCTTTTCTGGTTTCGAGAGTTTCTCCGCCAGTTTGTCCTTCTCTTTGACTCGTCCGCTGACCGTATGAACTTTGATTTTCTCTTCGTCGAGCAGTTGCTTGACCAGTTGCTCGCAGATGCTCTTAAGGTCATGAAAGTCCTTAAGCCGATTTTCAAATTCGGTAAGTAACTTCAGACGCAGTTTTTCGTTCTGAACAGCCATATTAGTTTTGTTAAGACCACGTTTATCCAAAAATCTATATGGGTGTGGTCCCCGATACAAAAAACACTCGATATATTTTTGGTCTGCGCAAGCATTCTGAGGTAATCCTTTACATATGTCAATGAAATCAAAGGCTTATAACAAACCGTAACTCGTATCTTGCTGTAAAGTTAAAGTTTTCCAATGAAAATGAAATTGAGGGAAGTTCGACCTCCCCACTAGATATTTAGGGAGTAGTTTCCGGGCAAATTGCAATTCTCCTATTGACAGACCTATCAGAAATTCTTACACTTCGCACCGGAAAAACATGAATTTTCTGGGCTGATGTATCGTGAGAATGATCGTGAGCCATATTCATTCAAGCGTGAGAATGGCGTGAGAGGAAGGTTCAAACCGGGGTAATCCTTGCTGGAGCCCTGTTATTAGTATGACTGCTGAAAATGTGAGCCTGAGCGCCCGAGAAGTTGGCTCCCTCGTACAGGCAGTGGTCTTTTTTATAGCCGCTGTTTCCCTATTTTCGATTTGGACAAAAGGCATCCCCGGCCACCGGAGTGAACGCCCTGATGACCAATTAAAGACATCAGACAGAGATGCTAGTATCATACTCCTGGCCTTGGCCTATGTCGTCTGGTGCGTCATGGCAGTATTGCAGTACGGACAGTCAGGTCCATCCAACGTTCTGACGGTCTCAAAACTTTTCCGAACATTATTCTCGACAATGAATTCCGCATTTATTCTTGGCGCAACCGCAGGGTTGGAGACTTATGAAAAGTTTGTACCACGAGTGTTAACGAAATGGTTTCGAAGGCTCCCTCAGCTATCGCTCCAAGGAGCTATTTGGGTCTCGATGGGCATTTTCTTCATGTTTGGTTTCGGCACAAACATGATTTTTATGCTCGCTTACGACGGCAAGTATGCGAATTGTCCGGATATTGCATTAGGCGTACTGGTACTTGTGTTTGTGCTCGTCGGTATATACAAGTCCTTCTGGAAAAGAGGCTTCCATACTCTCGCATGGCTTTCTATCGCAGTAGTAATTCCCTATATTGCGGTGCAGTTTACGGAGTTGCCATGGCTGGCAGACTTTTTTGATAAACATGCGCGCTACGATGATCTCCGGTGGGCCTCCAATATTTCCTTCAAAATCATGCTATGTATGCTCTTCATGGCCCTTATTGTAAGCTGGATGTATGAGAAAGCAGGTGGCAAGGCTTCTTTAAAGATCCGGGCACCATATGAAAAAGACGGCAGGAGCATCTTTGAGATTCAGATCAGCTTCGGATGCAGTGTCAGCAAACCCTTCGAATTGACGGAAAAGGGATATCTGCGCGTGCTGGAGATCGCCCAAAAATATCGGGAAAAGGGCGGACCGATCAAAACGAACGAGCTATATCACAAATCTGCGACATCAATCGACGAGATACGGCAAGACCTCACCAAAATTCTCGAAAAAACCAAGATCGATCCTTTGTTTGCGCGTCCCGGCGAAGGATTACGAGGATTTCAGGCCGTGCCCGCAGATGTCATTATCGATCCGGACATTCGCAATAGAGTCTCTTGGGAGAATGTCGAGTTCGCCAAGGCCGTTTTGGGAGATTCGCAAAACAAAGAAGTCTTCGAACGCGGACTGAAAGTCAAAGAAGCTCACAACGATTGAATGCGGCTAACCTCAATACTGTTCACTTAAGAAAAAGTTGAACCTCGTTGGTCAATATTAGAGGCTTTCACGGCGGGATATGGGTGTTATTACCTGCAGTTTGGTGAAACCGAAGCATTGGGCGGAGCAGATTCCTCGGCCCGGCTCGTGCGCTGAAGAAAACGCGCGCGAGTTTACGGGCCTTCGGAATGACATCGCTTTCGGGCAGCGATTTCTTAAGTGAACAGTATTGCGGCTAACCTCGGTTCGTCACCTGTGCTGACTGCACTCCCACATCGAGCAGGATCACTCCGACGACAGCGCCCAAAGCTTGTGTGGCCAAAGCGCTGGGACTCGAACCCCCACGGTTTTACCCACCAGATCTACAAGAATACGGATTAACCCGATGACTCAGGCCTGCGTCCCCGGCGACCTTTCCTGACATAAGAGACGAGCGTCGCAAATATGATGGAGATATTTGCGAGAACAGGGTTCCCTCTCCCGCTTTGCGGGATCGGGACAAGAAAAAAGGTTGGTGCGAAAGGGGGGACTCGAACCCCCACGCCTTGCGGCGCCAGATCCTAAGTCTGGTGCGTCTGCCAATTCCGCCACTCTCGCATATTTAGAATCATCACTGGCCAACTGCTACGGATTGCGCTTAGCAAGTGTAACGAAAACTATAGCGGGTGCTACGCTTGCTCCGGGCGCAATTTCCAGGAGAAGTCGTAGAACACGCGCAATTGATTGCCATCCGGATCGGCGACCCGGAACTCGCGCAAATGCCACGGTTTATCTTCCGGTTCAGCAAGGACCTTCGCCCCCGCCTCCCGCCAACGATGGTACAGTTCGTCAACTTCTTGCTTGCTCTCCAGATTCAGCCAGACCACGACGGTCCCGCCATTCCCGTAGTGCCGGCAAAACGGTGCATTCGTCAGGAACATACGGCAGTTCCCCTGCGAGATGCCTCCGATCCCGCCCTGGTCGTTACCCCAGTCGAAATGGAACCCGAGCACATTCACGTAGTACTCGGCGGCTTTCTCGACATTGCTGACCGGAATCTCCGGAACCGCCTGGGGAAAGTGCTTGAGCATGTTCTCCGATCCTGAATCTGGCGCATCCGCCAATTCCGCCACTTGCGCACGGGATGACTCATGATATCAAGAACACCGGGCATCATTGAATATGCCGGCATGGAAGGAGGATCGCCTTGAACGAGAGTCGATCTGTGTTATCAGCGTCATCTGCGGTAAGGTTTTCAGGATTTTGCCTGATTTCACAAAATAAGGTATTTTTAACGGCCAGATCATTTCCAGGCGGCGGCTCCCCTGTCCAGCAGGCCGTTAAACATCCACCGAGTTTTCGCATCAAAACGCAGAGCCAACTATGAATGTTCGCAACCTCTCCTCCCTGTTGCACGCTGCTCCTGCCCAGTCTCCGGCTGTGATTATTCCGGAATCGAATACCACGATCTCTTACGAATCGCTGCGCCAGCAGGTCATGCGCCTGGCTGAAAGCCTGGCGGGCGCGGGTATCCGTCCGGGTGACCGCGTGGCCAGCGTGTTGCCGAACGGCCTGCCAACTATCGTGACCTTCCTGGCGGCTTCGATTGCGGGAACGGCTGCGCCGTTGAATCCTGCCTACAGATACGAGGAGTTCTGCTTTTATCTTGACGATACCAATGCCCGGGTCCTGCTCTGTCCGCCGGAGGGCGCTGATGAGGCCCGCCGCGCCGCCCAGGAGCGTGGCATACCTATATTTAATGTGGAGATGGACGAGCATGGTTCGGTGCGCATGGCCGGTGCGCCCAAGAGCGCTTCGGTCGCTGAACCTGCGCCGGAGAACATTGCGCTGGTCCTGCACACCAGCGGCAGCACGGGACGCCCGAAACGCGTCCCTTTGAAGCACCAGAACCTGGCCGTCTCCTGCCACAACATCGTGAACACTTATGCGCTCACCCCTGACGACGTGGCCTTATGCGCCATGCCGCTGTTTCACGTACACGGGCTGGTGGCCTCTACGCTATCGACGTTCCTCTCCGGAGGCACGCTGGTGGTTCCGGGAAAATTCAATCCTCTATCGCATTGGAGAACGGTGCGCGACCACCGGGTTACATGGTATTCGGCGGTCCCCACGATCCACCAGCTTGTGCTGGCCAGAATGGGTGACAACAAGAAGCCCGAGGGCACCGACCGGCTGCGCTTTGTGCGGTCGTGCAGCGCTGCGCTGTCACCGCAGGTGATGGAAAAGATGGAAAGCCTCTTCGATGTTCCGGTGCTCGAAGCCTACGGCATGACCGAGGCCTCGCACCAGATGGCCTCCAATCCTCTGCCGCCGCGGCCGCGCAAGCCCGGCTCTGTAGGACAGGGCACTGGCGTGGGCGTGAGCATCATGGACGACAAGGGCAATCATCTCAAACCCGGACAGACCGGTGAAGTGGTGATCCAGGGGCCCAACGTGATTGAAGGATACGAGAACAATCCTGAAGCCAACGCGACATCATTTACCAATGGATGGTTCCGCACCGGCGACCAGGGCTTCCTCGATGAGCATGGTTATCTCACGCTTACCGGACGCATCAAGGAGCTGATCAACCGGGGCGGCGAGAAGATCGCGCCGCGTGAAATCGACGAAGTGCTGCTCGGTCATCCGGCGGTAGCTGAGGCCGTGGCCTTTGGCATGCCGCACAACACCTGGGGAGAAGAGGTGGCCTGTGCCGTCGTGCTGCGCGAAACGCAGCCGGAATCCACGCTGCTCGCCTACTGCCGCGAGCGCCTGGCGGACTTCAAGTGTCCCAAGAAGATCTTTATCGTTGAGACCATACCACGCACCGCCACCGGCAAGATCCAGCGGCGCGCCCTGGCTTCGGCTTTCTCAGGTGAACCCAAATGAAATTCCTGATCGTGGGCGCGGGCGCGGTAGGGGCGTACATGGGCGCTCTGATGGCGCGCGCCGGATATGATGTGACCCTGCACGCGCGCGGCGCTCATCTGCGCGCCATGCAGGAGAACGGCGTCCGCGTCATCAGCGCCGATGATGATTTTCGCGCTCATCCCCGGATCATTGGCAACCTTGAAGAAGCTGGCCCCATGGATGTGGTCTTCCTGTGCGTGAAGGCCCATGGACTGCCTGCCCTGGTTCCGCAACTGCGTCCGGTGCTGGGGCCGGAGACCACCGTCGTCAGCACGCAAAACGGAATTCCCTGGTGGTATTTTCAGCATGACGGCGGGCCGCTGGCCGGAACGCATCTGGAAAAGGTCGATCCCGGCGGAGTGGTTTCTACAGCCATCGAGCCGCGCCGCGTGGTTGGCTCACTCATTTATTTCTCCACCGAGATCATGGAGCCCGGAGTCATCAAGCACCACGAGGGCAACCGCATCTCCCTGGGCGAGCCGGATGGCAGCCGCTCGGAACGTTGCCGGCAGATTGCCCAGGCGCTGATTGCTTCAGGGCTGCGCGCGCCGGTCACCACGCACTTACGCAACGAGATCTGGGTAAAGATTCTCGGCAACGTGGCGTTCAATCCCATCAGCGCCTTGACTGGAGCCACGCTGGTGCAGATGGTGCGCGATCCGCAGGTTGCGGAGATCATACGCGGCATCATGAAAGAAACCGAGGCGCTTTCCATCCGTCTTGGTATAGAGTTGCCGGTCTCCATTGAGCAGCGCATCGCCGGGGCGGAAAAAGTGGGCGAGCATAAGACCTCGATGCTTCAGGATCTGGAAGCCGGCAGGCCGCTGGAGTTGGAAGCGATTGTAGGCGCGGTGGTGGAGCTGGGCGTACATCTCGAAGTGCCGATGCCATATACGAGGACCGTGTATGCGTGCACCAGGCTGCTGGCCGAGCGCCACGCCGCCATGAGGGCAACTTAGGTTAACGCTAAGGACGCAGCTAGCGAGCCGCAACCAAAGGCTTTAACCGCAGCGTGGCGAGCCACAACCAAAGGCTTTAACCGCAGAGGGCGCAGAGGTAACAAAAGTAGTTGATAATGTATTGAATTTGGCGGTGTGTTGCTCCCTATGGACCGCACCCGCCCTTGGCTGCGCGGGAGAATTCGTCGCAAGCAGAGAAGAATTCGAACGTTAGCAATGCAGAGAACGCAGAGGCCGCAGAGGAAGAAAAGCCAAGGGCCAAAAGCTAATTGCTAATTGCTAATTGCTAAATCACGAGGATGGTATGAGCAAACGGTGGACTCAATTCGCAAGCGCTGTGATTGCCATGATCATGATCGCCAACCTGCAGTATGCCTGGACTCTGTTCGTGAAACCCATGCAGGCTGACACACACTGGAGGCTCGCGGACATTCAATGGGCCTTCACGCTGTTTATCTTCTTTGAGACCTGGATCACGCCCGTGGAAGGCTGGCTGATCGACCGCCTTGGTCCCCGCATCTTTCTCAGCCTGGGTGGAGTGCTCGTGGGCGTCGGCTGGACAAGCATAGCATTTGCTCACTCGCTCATGCAGCTTTATGTCCTGTACTCGGTGGCCGGCGTGGGCGCTGCTTTTATCTATAGCGGCTCCGTGGCCACGGCGCTGAAATGGTTTCCGGATAAACGCGGTACTGTCTCCGGGTTCATCACTGCGGGCTTTGGCGCCGGGGCGGCCCTCTTCATACCCTTTATTGAATACCTCATTAAGCACGCGAACTATCGCACGGCGTTTCTATACACCGGCATCGTGCAGAGCCTCTTGATTCTGATCGTAGCGCAGGTGCTCCACAATCCCGGAGCTGATTTTCAGGTTTCTGCTACAGCCAAGAAGCCTGTCTCGCCCAAACTGCGGCGCAATTCCCAGCAGTTCAACAGTTGGGAGATGCTGCTTACGCCTCATTTTTATCTGCTCTATGTCACCTTCGTGATGATCTCGGTGGGCGGCTTGATGCTTACAGCCCAGGGTGGTCCGGTAGCGGAGAGTTTCAAGATCAGCGCTGCGGCTCTGACGGCCGCGCTCGCCTCCAGTCGCCTCTCCAATGGCGCCGGACGCATCTTCTGGGGCTGGCTCTCCGACCGCATCGGCCGGGAGATGGCCATGTTCATTCCCTTTGTTCTTCAGGCTTTCAGCCTGCTGGCTATGCTCTGGGTTGGCCGCCTCTCGGGCACCTGGTTCAATATTTGCCTGGTCATTGTCTATTTCATCTGGGGCAGCATGTTCTCGCTCTTTCCCGCCATCATTGGCGATTACTTCGGCGCGGACAACGCCACTTCCAATTACGGGTTCCTTTACACCGCGAAAGGTGTGGCCTCCATTCTGGGAGGTGGCACCGCGGCCTGGCTCTTCCAGAGATTTGGCAACTGGAACTGGGTGTTCTATGGCAGCGCGGGATTGGCCATTGTTTCTTGCATGCTGGTGCTGGTCTTGCGAAATCTGCCCCTGCCTGCCAGATTTCGCGCTGAAGATTTACTCCCGGAGGCCAGCGTATCAGGAAAGATGGCGGTGTAAGAAACCGGGTTCAGCATTTGAGATTGGATGTAGACCAGCACTCACGGCAGCAAGAGCTGGGTACCTCCCTTTGTTGGAGGTTTCCACAAAATCCGACGATGCACTAGGCCAGCATCTCAGTGCATTTCATTTGAGAGTGCACCATTCCACTGTGGGAGACATAACTCTGGAGTGTGCTTTCCAGGGCAGTAAAGTCTTCGAAGGCGGCGGACCTTATACAGATTTGTATCGTATGGATCCAAAATCAGCAAAACGAGATCACCGCCTTCAGAGCTCTGGACGGCTCATTGGATTCAGATTTGGGGATTTCAATTTCCCACTTGAACCTAAGACAGCTTTTTACGATGGCTCTACGTCAATGCAACCTTTCCCCATCGCGACTGGCTGAAGCGTTTATATCAGTACGCTGGATTTACGGATATCGAGTTCAACCCTGAAAGATCAATTAATTGTCAGGCACGCTCCTGTGCGTTGTTTGTTGCTTTAAATCGAAAAGCTCTGTTATCAGAAGCCGTCGAATCGCCTCGAAATTTCATCAGGATTAGTACTCCACATAAAATGGCCCCACAGTCATCTCCGGAAAAGCTACAACCGCCGCTGTTTAGCTGATTCATTTTTGATCGGCGGGCGATTTTCACGGCAATGAAATACGCTCCATCGGCACCAATCCTACCTCACGCAAGAGGCTGAAATCCTCATCCGGCTCCGGGTTCGGTGTAGTCAGGAGTTTTTCGCCGTAAAAGATGGAGTTGGCTCCGGCGAGGAAGCAGAGCACCACGGCTTCGCGGGACATCTGCATGCGTCCGGCGGCCAGGCGCACCATGGAAGCAGGCATGAGAATGCGCGCTGTGGCTATTGTCCGCACCATGATCAGCGGATCGAGATCAGACTGGGCGGCCAGCGGTGTGCCGGGAGCGCGCACCAGCATATTGATAGGCACGCTTTCCGGATGAGGATCGAGCGTGGCCAACTGATGCAGCAGGCCGATGCGATCGTCATCGGATTCGCCCATGCCCAGAATTCCGCCGCAGCAGACCGTGATGCCCGCCTTGCGCACGGCAGCAATGGTATCGAGCCGCTCCTGGTAAGTCCGCGTGGTGATGATGTTGCCGTAGAACTCGGGCGAAGTATCGAGGTTATGGTTGTAAGCGGTGAGTCCGGCCTGCTTGAGCGCAGCGGCCTGAGCCTGGGTCAGCATTCCGAGCGTGCAGCACACCTCCATACCCAGGGCAGCGACGGCGCGCACCGATTCGAGCATGGAATCGAATTCCCTGCCCTGCGGCGCCTGACGCCAAGCCGCTCCCATGCAAAAGCGGGTCGCTCCTTCGGATTTGGCACGCTGGGCTGCAGCGAGAATTTCTGCGGTTTCCATCAGCCGCTGCGGTTTCACTCCGGTCGGATAGTGGGCGCTTTGCGGGCAATAGACGCAATCTTCCGGACATCCACCGGTCTTCACCGAGAGCAAACGGCACATCTGCACCTGGTTGGCAGGATGATGTTCGCGATGCACCTTTTGCGCCTGCAATAGAAGATCAAGCAGCGGCTGGTGGTAGATGGAGGCAATTTCAGAGCGGGTCCAATTGGTGCGCATAAGAACCGAATATTGTAAATCGGATGGATGCAGCATAGCGGAGCCAAAACCAAAACCTTTAACCACAGCGTGGCGAGCCACAACCAAAAGCCTTTTACCGCAGAGGACGTAGAGGACGCAGAGGTACAAAAGTAGTTGATGTGTATTGAATTTGGCGGTGTGTTGGGCCCTATGGACCGCACCCCGCCCTTTGGCTGCGCGGGAGAATCTGTCGAAAACAGAGAAGAATTCGAACGTTAGTAATGCAGAGGGCGCAAAGGACGCAGAGGTAACAAACGTAATTAATTTATGTGTATTGGATTTGGCAGCATGTTGCTCCCAAAAGATTCTCGTGTTGATACGAAAGTGAAGCGTAGGCAAGGAAGCAGCGTGAAAATCTTGGCGAAAAAAGCCTTGAACTTTAAAACGGCGGATTTTCCCTTTCTAAAAATGAGCATTTACGGGGCTTCAGCAGGACGAGGAAAGCGGAGATCACAGAGAAACAGAATACGGTGAGACGCGGATGGGCTGCGTCTCACCGGGATGCCTACTTGGGTTTAGCTACGCTGGGGAGTTTTCGTTGTTGTGCAGTTGTTTTGGAAGTACCTGTAGATGTGGGTGAAGGTGAGGGCGCTGGAGGCGGACACATCAAGGGGCACTGGGCATCGGGTTGGGTGCTCATCATGCCATTGAATTGCGACTGGTCGCTGGGTGAATTGCTGAACCCGACTCCGTGTCCTGCCAACAGGAAATATCCAAGAATGTCGCCTTTGCGCCAGGTGATGGGTACATTCGGTGGCGGGGGCGTAGCCGTACCGGGCAAAAAGAAATAGATGGGAATCAGAACCGTGGGATCGTGCAGATACGCAACCTTGGGCGGGAACGACAGGAGGTTGTCATTCTTCACGATCAGGGGCATGGTGTTAAAGAGAGTCGTTCCGGGAAAGCCGAAGGCGCCGCACGCCGGGAGATCGACTTTCACAAACACATCAAAGAAGCTGGAAGCCGGGAAATCGTTGGCGGGCTGGCCTCCGGGTCCGGAATGCGATTCCACTTCACCGGGACTGATGCGCGATGGCGGAGTTTGATTGTTGGGATCGTTGTACCAGACGCCTCCGCGCACCATCATGCCGCTGCCGGTCATCTTCAGCGCGCGCACCTCGGTATGAACTTCCCGCGTCCCGGAGCCAAAGCCGAAACTGCCGGGCGGCATGAGCGCGCTTTCAGGAACGAGTGTGTTGTCATTGCCGACCGGAAGTCCGTTCTGGTCAGCGGCACTATCATCGAGAATGGGATCGCTGCGGCCGATGCGGGTGGCCGGATCGAAGAGCGTTGGGCTCTGGAATATCTTTTTCGTCGAGTCATAGCCCGGGCATCCATTGAACAAGTTGGCAAAATTGGGGTTCGTCACCTCAATACGAAAACTGCCCAGGGAAGTGGTTATATCGTCTCCTTTCGGCGGAAATTGCTGCGAAAATGCCGGGAGCGCAACCAGACACAAGGCCAGAAGAGCGGGGATAAGCAAACGCTTCATGAGAAGAAAACCTCCTGAATTGTGGTACAGAATCGATTGTTATGTCCGCCGCGCGAAATGGCTTCTCCAGGCTTGCCATTTACAGCATTCATTTCAGAAATGGGGTGCCAAAATGGGAAAATAGCTTCTTAGCTATTGGCTCTTAGCTCTTAGCTCTAGTGCTCAGGATGTTGGGAGTCAGACCTGGAGCGGTTCCTGAATTGATATAGCCCATCGAAATCTCTGATCTCTACGCCGCTTTTAGTCTCTGCTTTGGGCCGTGGAAGAACTGCTCATATTTCCATTCCATTTTGGACTACAGCTTTCCTGGAATCGCTCTAAGCAGGAGCTCACGTGGCTGTAGTCGAAACAACTACTCGCATATTTTCCGGTGATCCGATGATCCGATTTTCGATGACCTGGTTTCCGGTAGTGGGTCAGCTTGGCGATGAACGTCTGCCCGCAATTTCCTGAGTCCTCGTCGGTTCTCGAATCATCGTTTATCATTAGTTCTTTCTTGAAAAGTTGAACCTTTGAGGACCATTCATGCCGCGCTACGAATATCGTGATTTGCATCCGCTGCCACAGGCAGAGAAGAAGTTCCTGGAATGGATCGAGCAGCTCGACCAGCAGTTCACCAATCGCGATGTCGAGCACCGCTGTATCGTAGTGCGCAACGCTCTGCATGAACTCTACCTGGGCCGTCCTTACACGGAGCCAGGCCCCGATGCTCCCCTTGCCGAGCACGCGCTGGTAAACAGCTTTGACCCGCGCAATGGCACCCTGGAGCCGGAATTTTACGGGGACGTAGATGCGCAGAAGTATGCCGAGCGCAAACCGCTGATCTGGTTCTGGATGATGTTTGACCGCTCTCCGGCGGGGCTGAACCACTGGCTGGGCTTCAGGATGCGCGCCCTGCTGGCTAAGCACATCTTTAAACATATAGGCAAGAATGTGAAGATTTTCCACGGGGTGGAATTCTCCTTTGGCTACAACCTCACGGTGGAAGATAACTGCACGATTCACAAATACGTCCTGCTCGATGACCGCGGCGAGATCATTGTGCACGCGGGCAGCTCGATTTCCGATTATGCCAACGTCTACTCGCACGAGCATGACCTGAATGACGGTATGATCGTGACCAACAGCAAGACAGAGATCGGCCCCAGGGCGCGCATCACCTACCATGCAACCGTGATGAGCGGGGTGCGGGTGCACGAACACGGCCTGCTTGGCTCGATGGGTGTGGCCACTAGAGATGTTCCGCCGTACACCATCTCGGTGGGGATTCCTGCAAAACCGGTCAAGGTAAAGACCATGGCGCCACAACAGGCGGGCAGCGCGACAGATTCAAAGTGAGCAGGCGTGATAACATCAGTTGTAATGCTGTGAGAACGGCGCTGCCTATTTATTCATGAAAGAAATTTCAGGCAATCCAAATCTGCGCATCGTGAGCGGAATGCGTCCTACGGGCAAGCTGCACCTGGGCCACTATGTGGGCGCGCTGGCCAACTGGGTCAAGCTCCAGGAAAAATACCGGTGTTTCTTCTTCATCGCTGACTGGCACGCACTGACCACAGATTATGCCGATACCGGCAACGTGAAGCAGAGCATCCTGGAGATTGCCATTGACTGGCTGGCATCAGGACTTGATCCGGAAAAATGCACGCTGTTCATCCAGTCGCATGTGCCGCAACATGCGGAGCTGCACTTGTTATTCTCCATGATTACCCCGCTGGGCTGGCTGGAACGAGTGCCCACCTACAAGGAACAGCGCGACAATATTAAAGATAAGGACCTGGGCACCTACGGTTTTCTGGGTTATCCGGTGCTGCAGTCGGCGGATATCGTGATCTATAAGGGCAACTATGTGCCTGTGGGTGAAGATCAGGTCTCCCATATCGAGCTCACGCGTGAGATCGTCCGCCGCTTTAATAATTTTTATAAATGGAATGGGAAGGACGTCTTTCCCGAGCCGGAGGCTCTGCTTACGCCTTCCCCCAAGCTGCCGGGTACCGATGGACGCAAGATGTCCAAGTCATATAACAATGCTATCTACCTGAGCGACCCGGAACCGACGATACGGCAGAAGCTGAAGCCGATGGTGACCGATCCGAAGCGCGTGCGGCGCACTGATCCGGGGAATCCTGATGATTGTCCGGTGGGATCATTGCACAAAATCTTCAGCGACCAGGAATCCATTAAAAATGTGTATGCCGGGTGCACGACCGCAGCCATAGGATGCATTGATTGCAAAGCCTGGGCAGCAGATTCGCTGGTAAAGATCATCGCACCTATGCAGGAGCGTCGAGCAAAGTTCGAGCAGGATCCGAAGCTGGCCTGGGATATTGTGGAAGCTGGATCAGAGCGCGCCAAAGCGTCGGCTGAAGCCACGATGCAGGAAGTACGCGAGGCGATGAAGCTTTCGCCGGAATACGAGCCGCGTATGGCCAGCAGTATGCTCGGCTGAAAGAAATTGGTAATTGAGTAATTTGGTAATTGGGTAAATTAAAATCTTCTTGAAACCAAATTACCCAATACCAGATTACTCAGTAGTGGATCGATTTGGCCGAAAATGCCACTGCCTGACAGATGAATTCATCGCTACGCGATGAACGTCTGCCCAAAGGCCCGCGATTCGCGAGCGAATCGCTAGACGCTGATACTGGTAGTGGGTCAGTTTCGCGGAAACTGACCCACTACCGATTACTTAATTACCAAATGTCCGACGTCTCTCAAACCGGGAAGAACGCCAATAGTGAGTTCCCCTTTGCCGTCACTGTAGGGCAAATCTACGATGGGCCACTGGACCTGCTGCTTGATCTGATTCGCAGGCAGGATATCGACATCTACGATATTCCCATCGCCAAAATCACCGCCCAGTATCTCTCTTATGTAGAGAACCTCAAGCAGCTTGACGTGAACGTGGCCGCAGAATTCATCTACATGGCTTCATTGCTCATTCACATTAAGAGCAAGATGCTTTTGCCGCGCGATCCTGACCTGCCGGCTGACCAGCAGGACGACCCGCGCGAAGAACTGGTGCAGAGATTGCTGGAGCACGAGCGCTTCAAGAACGCAGCCCAGATGCTGTTGCAGAAGCAGCAGATCGAAGAGGCGGTGGTCAGCAATCCATCGCTCAAGGAATTCAAAGATGCGGAAGGCACCGAGCCGGAGCTGGCGGCTGACGTTGTAGACCTGATACGCACTTTCCAGCAGATTCTGGAGCGCGCGAAGAGCCGCCCCATTCTTCAGGTGGACGAAGAGACAGTCACCGTGGGCCAGATGGTGGAGTTCTTCCGGCGGCGGCTGCTGATGGAAGATAAACCGATCCGTCTGAAAAGATTATTGCAGCATGTGCACACGCGGAATGCGCTGATCTCCTCATTCCTGGCGCTGCTGGAGCTGGTGCGGTTGCAGGCGGTCCTTCTGCGGCAGGACAAAGTCTTTGGAGAGATTCTGATCAAGAAGCACGAAAACTTTGACGCCATTATGACCGAGGCCGCAGCGGTAAGGGACGATTGGAAATAAAGCAGTACTTAGTATTTAGTATTTAGTATTTAGTATTTAGTATTTAGAAGCGATCTCATATGTGCGCTTTAGCGCATATATGGTGGAAGAGCGGGCCTTCAGGCCCGCGTTACAGCGAAAGAAATGAATGGGCTTCCAGCCCTGGTGGATTTTCGCGCATTTATGAGATGAGTTGTAGTATTTAGCTCGTAACGAGGGTGATAAGAGATTAGCCCGGTGCGTGAGCGCCCGGAATAGGAGCCAACCAACAATTGTTAGTGCTGAGTAGTTAGTATGTAGCGGCTTTAGCTAACTACTAACTACTAAATACTAACTTCTAACTACTGTGTCTCTCAAAGCCAAACTCGAAGCATTGATCTATGCAGCGGAAGAGCCCATTGGTCTCGACCAGATGGCGGCGCTGCTCAAAGAAGACCTGCTGGCGCTGAAGAATGCGCCTGCCCTGGAAAGCCACGTTCCGGAAGCGACAACACCGGAAAACAGCGAAAGCCATTTAGGTGCGGTGGAGGCCGATACCGGTCCACAAGCAACGCAGCCGGAAGAAGCTGGGGGAGAAGTTTCCGGCAAGAAATCCGCCAAAGAGAAATCTGAAAAAGCCGAACTGCGGACGCTGCTGAAACCCATTCTCGATGAACTGATTGCCGGTTACGAGAAAGAAGATCACGGAATCGAAATCCGGCAGGTAGCGAATGGCTACCGCATGTCCACCAAGCCGGAGCACCATGATGTGGTGCGCTCGTTTGCCAAGAGTTTAAAGCCGCCTATCCGGCTCTCATTGCAGGCGCTGGAGACTTTGGCGGTGATCGCCTATAAGCAGCCGGTCACGGTGCCGGAGATCAGCGAGATACGCGGCGTGGATACCAGCGGAGTCATTGGCACGCTGCTCGACCGCAAGCTGATCACCACGGCAGGCCGTAAAGCGGTGGTGGGCAGGCCCATGCTGTACAAGACCACCAAAGATTTCCTGATGCGTTTTGGGTTGAAAGACCTGAACGAACTGCCCAGCATTGAGGAGTTCGAGAAGATTGCTGCCGGTGACCAGGGAGACCTCTTCCTCGCTCAGGATACTGCCCTTCCTGACGCCACCGGCGTGCCCAATGTTCCGGAAGAGGATGGCGGCGTAGAGCAGATGGCCGAAGACAAAGCCGAGGCGCCGCAGAATGTGACCGAGCCGACGGTCTCCTCTGATCCGCATCATGACAGGACGGATGAAGAAGCAGCCGGACAAATAGCATCGGAAAGTACAGGAGGCTAGTGTCCTCCGCGAAAGTGTCTGCTGAGTTCATCTGTGTGGCCGCCGGTGAGAGATTGCCGGAGTTGAGAATCGGGAGATCGGGTCATCGGAAAATCGGGTGATCGGATTCCTTTAGTGATTCAATCTTCGGCTATCTAACTTATGACCATGAGCAATCATGGCAATTTTGGCACTCTGTGAAGGCTCTGCGCGCCTATGCGTTCCCTGCGTTAAGCATCAAACATTTTGGCGAGAGATCTTATGCCCCTGGAGCGATTACAAAAGATTATTGCGGCGGCGGGGATTGTGTCGCGGCGAAAAGCGGAAGAGCTGATTTCGCAGGGCCGCGTCACCGTCAATGGACAGATCATCTCTGAACTGGGCAGCAAAGCTGATCCGGAGCGCGACCACATCAAAGTCGATGGCAAGCTGCTGCGCGGCACTGAGCGCCACATCTACCTTCTCCTGAATAAACCCAAAGGCTACGTGACTACGGTTTCTGATCCGGAAGGGCGCCCTACTGTCATGTCACTGGTGAAAAAAGTAGGCGAGCGAATTTATCCCATCGGCAGGCTGGACTACGCGAGTGAAGGGCTGCTGCTGCTCACCAATGATGGAGAGTTGGCCAACAAGCTCACGCGCGCCGCCTCGCACCTTCCGAAAACTTATCTGGTAAAGATCAGCGGACGAGCCACGGAAGAAAACATCGAGAAGCTGCGCCAGGGAATCAGAATCGGCGGCAAGGAAGAAAGCGGCCGTTACAAATCAGTGCGGACGGCCCCGGCGCAGATTCAGATTTTCAGGCAAGGCCAGAATCCCTGGTATGAGGTAACGCTGATTGAGGGCAAGAACCGTCAGATTCGGCGAATGTTTGAAGAAATTGGACATCATGTAGAGAAGATCAAGCGGGTGCGCTATGGCCCGCTCACCCTCGACGTGGAACCGGGCGAGTTCCGCGAGTTGACAGCCAAAGAAGTAGAGTTGCTGCGGCGCTTTGATCGACGGCGCATGGGCGTGCAATCTGCAAGCAGGAAACCCTTTCCTAAACCAGAGCGGAGGCAGAAAATTCGCTAATCCTGCTACTCACGTGATACAAAGAAGCTTCGGCCCATGAAAACCATCCTTGATCTTATCTCGCAGCATGTTCGTGCGCTCGGCGCCTATGTACCGGGCAAACCGATCAGGCAGGCAGAGCGGGAATCCGGCATCAGTATGCTCAAGCTGGCTTCCAATGAGAATCCACTTGGGCCTTCCCCACTGGCCGTGGAAGCCATGCGGGCTGCGGCCGCGGAGGTCAACCTTTATCCGGATAATGACGCGACTGAGTTGCGCCGCCAGTTGGCGGCGCGCCACAATCTACAGCCCGAGCAGATATTCGTAGCGGATGGTTCTAACGCGCTGCTCGATATCATTTGCCGCACCCTGGCCGGGCCGGGATTGAATTGCGTCAGCAGCCAGAAATCTTTCATCAGCTATCCTTTGTTCACCTGCGCGGCATTCGGTGAATATATCGCTGTTCCCGCCAGGAATGATGCCTACGATCTGAATGCAATCGCCGCAGCGATCAACGAGAACACTCGCGTGGTGTTTCTGGCGAATCCAAATAATCCCACCGGAAGCATGTTTGATGCGCACGCTACTGAAACTTTTCTGCGCAAGATTCCCGGGCACGTGCTGGTAGTGATGGATGAAGCCTATTATGAGTTCGGCCAGTACTTCGCCACTCTGCGGGGTGTGACCTATTCGCGTTCGCTGGACTACGTGCGCGCAGGGCGGCCAAACGTAGTTGTCCTCAGGACATTTTCCAAGATTTACGGTCTGGCCGGCATCCGGTTGGGATATGCGTGCGGCCATCCGGAGTTGTTGCAGTACTTTGCTCGCCTGCGCACCGCCTTTTCAATCTCTGCAACCTCTGAAGCCGCAGGACTGGGCGCGATTCGCGACGAAGAACATGTTCGCAAAACACTCGCCAACAATGCGATTGGCGCCGCATGGCTGCTGGAGAGATTTGCTGAACTGGGACTGCATACCATCTCCCCCAATACAAATTTCGTCTACTTCGAAACCGACGAGAACGCCGATTTCCTGGCTAAACGGATGCAGGCTGAAGGAATCATCGTGCGGTCGCTGGTTCCCTGGGGCATTCCCAACGGCATCCGGGTGACGATAGGCACTCCAGAGCAGAATGAGCGGTTCTTTGAAGCTCTAAAGCGCACCATGCGGCAAAGCGTCGCACTCTAAACATCCTTCCAGATTTTCACCGCAAATGACGCTAAGAACGCAACGGCATCAGAGGAGATATTTGAGATCTTCTATTGCGTTGACATCCCACACGCAAATTCATTAAGGATTAAATAAAGGATTAAATAGATGAGAGTTATAACAAGCTCTCAAGCTTTGCTCTTCTTAATTCTTCTTATTCTTCTTATTCTTCTTATTCTTCTTTTGCATCCTTTGCCTCCTTCGCGTCTTTTGCGGTAAAACATCACGAAACGCTTTACGCGCTGAGTGCTGAATACTTTTCCTTATTGACTTCAACCAAAGCTTGATAGATAGTCTGCGGCATGCCTGAGCAGAATACCCTGTCAACTCAACCAACCCCCGCCGATGGAAGCACCCCACCTCTATATTTTAATGATGTCCTGGCCAGAGAATATGAGGTTTTGCGCGGAGTGAAAGCGCCCCATCCTTCCGGCGTGAAAGAGCTGCAGCGCGAGATGGATAAACAGGAAGCTCCACTCAGCGCATTGTGCATATCCGGAGGCGGAATTCGCAGCGCCACCTTCGCTCTGGGCATCGTGCAGGGATTGGCTGAGAAAGGGCTGCTGGGCAGGTTTGACTATCTTTCCACGGTATCCGGCGGAGGCTATCTCGGCGGCTGGCTGACCGCATGGAAACTCAGGGCGGGCGGCATAGATAAGGTACAGCCAAAGCTGTGCACAACCACTGAGATACCGGAACATGAGCCTGACCCGGTTCAGCATCTGCGGGAATACAACAACTATCTTTCTCCCAAGCTTGGCTTCTTTTCCTCTGATACGTGGACACTGGTAGCAACCGTAACCAGAAACATGTTCCTCAACTGGCTGGTGCTGGTTCCGTTGCTGGCATTCGCGCTCATGCTGCCAAGGCTGATTCTTTCACTCGCAATATTGGGCGAGCCGGAATGGTATCAGAACCAGATTCAGGACATGAAACATGGATTGGGACTGGGGCTTGCAATCGCTGCAGGTGTACTGCTTGCCATAGGGATTTACAATGCTCTCAAGTATCTGCCCGGTGTAGGCAAACAAGACCATTCCCAAAGTGACTTCCTGAGATATTGCCTGGGCCCCATCATTTGCGCCTGCCTGGCTTTCATCACTCTGGAAGCATGGGTCACGGGTGGCGATGCCACTCATCCGGAGAGATTCAGCGACTCAACGCTCCCATACCGGCAACTGGTGGAATGGGTTACGGGTGCATGCCTGGCCGGATGGATCGCCTATTTCGCCCGCTTCCCGAAGAAGGTGCTGACTAAACCACGGCTTCTTCCCGGACTTACCTGTGCATTGGCGCTGGCCGGCATCAGTACTGCCTCTTGCGCGTGGCTCCTGTCACACAAGCTGCTGCTTTATATGCATTGGCCGGTTTTTGTAACCGTCGGCCCTCCATTGCTTCTGCTGTCACTGGCACTTGCAGTCACACTGTTTGTCGGGCTGACCAGCATCATTTTGAATGATGAAGACCGCGAATGGCTGTCTCGCGCGGGCGCATGGCTGCTGCTTTTTGTGGTGATCTGGACGGGCAGTTCAGCCCTGGTGCTGCTGGCGCCTACGGGGCTCATGAAATTCGGCCCGCGCTTGCGTTCGGCTTTCGGCGCGGCCGGTGGTCTGGGCGGCATCATCACGGCGCTGGGCGGCTTTGGATTAGGCAAGCATAAAGAAAAAGACAGCCAGAAAGATGGAAATGCGAAACAAGGCGCGGTGGGGAACCTCCTGATGCTGGCCTTGCAAGTCGCCGCTTTGATCTTCGTGGTCGTCTTTCTCACGGGGTTGTCGCTTCTTACGAATTGGCTGCTCACAGCATTACGGCTGCATACGCAATGGACGCTCCTGGGGAGCCGCCTGGCCGGCATACATTGGAGCAATCATCCTAAGGTGCTGGAAAATACGGGTGTGGGTACAATCCTGATCTTTGCCGCAAGTTTCATGGTGTTTGGCTGGATCATGGCGCGCTTCATCAATATCAACAAATTCTCACTGCACGCCATGTACCGTGAACGGCTGATCCGCGCTTACCTGGGAGCATCGAATCCCGCGCCGGAGATCAACAGGTTCACCGGGTTCTGTGAGAATGACAACCTGTATATGTCTGCCCTGAAGGATGCGGGGAAACCATTCCATGTGGTGAATACCACGCTGAATCTGGTCGCCGGCAAGCGCCTGGCCTGGCAGCAGCGCAAAGCTGAACCTTTCACGGTATCGGCGCTGCATTGCGGCAACTCCAGGCTGGGGTTTCGCTCCTCGGCGGAATACGGTGGTCGCGGAGGCATGTCGCTGGGCACGGCCATCACCATTTCCGGCGCCGCTGCCAGCCCCAATATGGGTTATTACTCATCGCCGCTGGTGGGCTTCATTATGACCCTTTTCAATGCCCGCCTTGGAGCATGGCTGGGAAATCCCGGCGATACCGGCAAAGATACCTGGCGGCATGAAGGTCCAAACTCGGCTGTGAACTCCCTGGTGAGAGAGGCCTTTGGGCTGACCAATGACACCAGTCCCTATGTTTATCTCTCTGATGGTGGACACTTCGAGAACCTGGGCCTCTATGAGATGGTAAAACGCGGATGCCGCCTGGTGGTGGTGATCGATGGCGCGGCCGATGGAGAGTTTGCTTACAAGGATTTTGGCAATGCGCTGCGCAAGATTCGCATTGATATGAAGGTTCCCATTGAATTCAGCAGCGAACATACACCGGGGGAGAATGCGTTGATGCACCCGATGCTGGAGAAGAAGAAGCGCTGCTCCCTGGCCACCATTCGTTACAAAGATTTAGACCCGCAGCGTAAAAATGGCTACCTGCTGTACATCAAACCCATGCTCCTGGGCAATGAACCGCCGGATGTCTGCTCTTATCATGCCTTGAATCCCGCTTTCCCGCATCAGAGCACCGGCGATCAGTGGTTCGACGAGTCGCAGACGGAAAGCTACCGCATGCTGGCTTATCACACGCTCAAAGAGATGTGCGATGGCTGGAACCCGGAACAGAATGCCGGGTTCGAGGGATTCATCAATCACGTTGAGAATAATTACCTGAAAGATATTCGCCGTGCCGCAGCGGCAGCCGGAGCGGGTAAATAAGCCAGCCTTGCTTCCTTTCGCGGTAAATCACGGAAGGATTGACGCAGCGCAATAGTCCGGCCTTCGTATAATCAGAGTCGAATGGCAATCGCTTCTACATGGACAACGGCGGCGACGCTTGGCCGCCGCAACCGGCTGGCTGCGGCTGGAATGGTGCTGGTCGCGATCTTCGTCTTGTTTGCCCTCTTCGCTCCGTGGATTGCTCCACAAGACCCCGCGATGATTAACCTGCCTGCTCGGTTGCAGCCTCCCAGCGCGGCCCACTGGTTCGGTACTGACGAGCTGGGTCGCGATATTCTCGCCCGCGTGATCTATGGCGCGCGCATCTCCATGCTGGTGGGCAGCAGCGTGGTGGTTGGCTCTCTTCTGCTGGGTCTTATCTTCGGCTCCATTGCTGGATACTACGGCGGATACGTCGATAAGTTT
Organism: Candidatus Angelobacter sp. Gp1-AA117; assembly: GCA_003223515.1. Taxonomy (GTDB): domain Bacteria; phylum Acidobacteriota; class Terriglobia; order Terriglobales; family Acidobacteriaceae; genus Angelobacter. Next base: position 2,416 of record QHVI01000055.1, on the reverse strand, counting down.
TTCAATGTCATTATCATGAATTCGTTCCTGTCCTTTCCGGGCATTCTGCTGGCGATTGCCTTTGTGGCTTTTCTCGGCCCCGGAATCATCAATCTGATTCTGGCGCTGTGCATCGGCGGCTGGGTCGGCTATGCGCGCCTGGTGCGCGCCCAGGTGCTGGCGGTGAAAGAGCGGGAGTTCGTGGAGGCGGCGCGCGCACTGGGAGCAAGCGACTGGCGCATCGTCAGCCACCATATCTGGCCCAACATTATCCAGCCGGTCATTGTGCAGGCTGCCATTGGCATGGCTGGCGCGGTGCTGGCGGAAGCGACCATGAGTTTTCTTGGCCTCGGAGTTCCGCCTCCTACGGCAAGCTGGGGATCGATGCTGAACGATGGCCGCTCGCATCTTTTTGATGCGCCCCACCTGGTGCTCTTCCCTGCTGCTGCCGTGATGCTGGCGGTGCTTTCGTTTAACTTTATCGGCGACGCGCTGCGTGATTACATGGACCCGCGCTCTCGCATTGAGGCCGGGTTATAAATGATCGTCGGCGTGATTTCTGATACCCACGGACTGCTGCGCCCGGAAGCTGTGGCGGCATTGCAGGGATCAGAGCACATCATTCATGCCGGGGATATTGGTGCGGAAGATATTATTCCCGTCCTGCAGGAAATTGCGCCGGTCACTGCCATTCGCGGCAATGTCGATCAGGAACCCTGGTGCAGCAGCTTTCCTGAGACAGAAGTTATAGAACTGTCTGGAATCAGTATCTACATTTTGCATGATGTGAATGCGCTCGATCTGCATCCGCAGGCAGCGGGATTCAAGGTGGTGATCAGCGGCCACTCGCACAAACCGAAACAGGAAATGAAAGACGGTGTGCTTTACTTCAATCCCGGCAGCGCCGGGCCAAGGCGCTTCAAGCTGCCAATCAGTGTGGGACGACTGGAGATTACCGACAGTATGGTACGGGGAGAGATCATCGAGCTTTAACCGCCAAGGACGCCAAGAGCGCAAAGGTAACAAGGCCAATTTTTTCCTTTGCATCCTTCCCGCTCTTTGCGGTTAATCCTAACGAACCACCTCGGCGATCCAGCCGCCGCCCACGACGATATCGCGATCGTAAAAAACCACCGCCTGGCCAGGAGTGATGGCGCGCTGCGGCTCGTCGAAGGTCACACGCACCTCGCCATTGGAAGCGTTCTCGATTACGGCAGGCGCGGGCTCGTGACGGTGGCGAATCTTGGCATGGACGCGCACCGGTTCGCGCAGCTCGTCAAAGGCAATCCAGTTGAGCTTGTGCGCCAGCAGTGAGCGGGCCAGTAACTGATCGCCGTCTCCGACAGTGACCTGCCCCTTCTCGCCATTGATCTGAATCACGTAGAGCGGCGAGCCGGTAGCTACGCCGAGTCCCTTGCGCTGGCCTACAGTGAAATTGTGGATACCCACATGGCGGCCCAGCACCTTGCCATCTGTGGTGACCAGTTCGCCTGAAGTATCAGGCAGAGACTCGCCCTGTTCCGCCAGGTAAGCGTCGATGAAGCGCTTGTAATCGCCTCCGGGCACGAAACATATCTCCTGCGAATCAGGTTTCTCAGCCAATGCCAACTCATGATTGCGGGCAATCTCACGCACCTGTGGCTTGGTCATGTGTCCGAGCGGAAAGCGGGTGCGGCTGAGCTGCTCCTGGGTGAGACCAAACAGGAAATAGGTCTGATCCTTGGCCGGATCGGCAGCCCGCTTCAGCAGCCAGCGGTTGCGCTCACGGTCAAACTCACAACGCGCATAGTGCCCGGTGGCCAGCAGATCTGCCCCAATCTGGCGCGCAGTCACCAGCAACTGATCGAATTTCAGGTGATTGTTGCAGAGGCTGCATGGAATGGGTGTACGTCCTGAAAGATATTCCTGCACAAAGGGACGCACCACGTCATTCTCGAAACGATCCTCGTGGTTGACCACGTAGTAAGGGATACCGAGGTCCTCGGCGACACGGCGGGCATCGTAAACGTCATCGATGGAGCAGCAGCGTCCCTGCACCTGCTCAGGCATTCCCTCATGGCCCGCCAGGCGGCGCTGGTTCCAGAGCTGCATGGTCAGCCCCACCACGTTATAACCCTCGGCGCGCAGCATGGCCGCGACGGTGGAAGAATCCACACCGCCGGACATAGCTACGGCAATGGTCTCAGTTGGCATGAGTCAGTCCCTGCAGGGGAGGGGTATTTGCTTATTATAGAGAAGTGCACGATTCCCCGTGATCCGTCTTTAAAGAACGGATGTTATCCAGCGAGAGAGGCCAAGGCAGCAGAGATGGTCACCAAAAAGTCACTGGATGAATTTCACCGAATGGGTGTTACATTGCACTCACGATGAAAGGAAAACGCAAACCCAGCCCCGCCGCCGGTGAATTTCTGTTCGAGATTGATGATGAGCCGCTGGA
>QHVI01000001.1 GCA_003223515.1 Candidatus Angelobacter sp. Gp1-AA117 | reverse complement strand
AATACCTCCTATATCGCAATTGCCAAATTTTATCTGCCTCACCGGCAAGTATTTTTTTGCGGAAGCAGTTGGAAGGAATTCTTCTTTGCCTCTGATAACGCTGAACGACGTTTTTTATTACTTGCTGCTTGCCCTGATCCGCAATTTTCCTGTGCTTACAACCGATGGCGAACAGGGTAAACTCTAAGTAAGCAAGAACGAACGCCAAGGGGAGCAAGAGAGGGGTTTCTGTTCGAAATGACATCTGATAAATCCGTCTCCCCTGCCCGGCCCATCCCACCCGAATTCGACTTGGAAGCTCCTGACCTTGGCTGCTCCTCTTATAAGCCGCTGAAAGTTGTTGCCATTGGCGGAGGTACAGGGCTTTCCACCCTGCTGCGCGGATTCAAGCATTACATCCGGCCCCTCGAGTACGGCAGCGAGCACGCCGAATCTGATGAACCGACCATCGGCGAACTCACCGCGGTGGTCACGGTGACCGATGATGGCGGCTCCAGCGGCCGGTTGCGCAAAGACTTCAACATGCTGCCGCCCGGAGATATCCGCAACTGCCTGGTGGCTCTCTCTGAAGATGAGGCCCTGCTTTCGCGTCTCTTTCAATATCGCTTTACGGCAGGTTCCGGCCTGGAAGGTCATAATTTCGGCAACTTGTTTCTGGCGGCGCTGACCGCGATCACCAAAGACTTTGCCCAGGCCGTGCAGCTTTCGTCAGCCATTCTGGCCACCGTGGGACGCATACTTCCGGCGACCACTGCCGATGTCCAGCTTCAGGCGGATATGGACGACGGAAGCCTGGTATTTGGCGAGACCAAAATCAGCGCCAGCAAACGCCGGATCGTTCACCTGCAGATGGTACCCCCCGATCCATGGCCAGTGCCTGAGACCTTGAATGCCATTGCTGAGGCGGACGTGATTACGATTGGCCCAGGATCGCTGTTTACCAGCCTGGTGCCGAATCTCCTGGTGCACGGTATTCCTCAGGCGATTGCCGGTTCCCCCGCCGTAAAAATGTATGTGTGCAACCTGATGACGCAGGCCAATGAGAGCCTGGGGCTTACGGCTTCGGAACACATCAAGGCCTTATACAAACATGCAGGCATGCCGTTTTTTGATTACGCGCTGGTGAATGAGGCGCCCATTTCTCCCGATCTCATGACGAAGTACCTGCAGGAAGGCGCCGACATCGTGATATGCGATGACGAAGAGATTGAAAAGCTGGGCGTGCGTGTGATCCAAGGGAATTACGTAGCGGAAATTCCGGAGGCCCGCCACGCCGCCGATCGCGTGGTGCATGACATTCTTCAGCTTACGTATCGATATCATTCGTTCATCAGCGACCAACTGAGGTTGCAACACATACGGGGATGAAAGGGCTCTTGGCTTTTGGCTATTGGCTATTGGCTTCTATCTTCCCTTACTCTCTTTTTGAATCAACTCTTATGATTGATCTGCGCAAATCAGTGTTATCTGCGTCATCAGCGGTAAGGTTTTGGTTTCGCGGAATAGTTCTGCTAGCATTCCCATCCTGATCAAGACCAAAAGCTAAGAGCCAAGAACTAAGAGCCGCTTTATGAAAGACCATCGCTCCCGCAAAGACGCTGAAAAATTCGGGCACTCGCAGCGCCGAGAATTCAGCCGCTCCGATCTGGGCAAGTTCAATGCAGGCAAGCGCAACTTCGATCCTATCGCAATCATCAAGGATTCCTGCCGCAACCGGGTCCCTGATCTGCTGCCTGTGAAATTCAAGCTGATGGCGGATTCCATGTTTGCCTTTTATCGAGGCACAGTGGAAATCATGGCGGCTGATCTGGCGGCCGAGAAGCATACGCAAATTGAAGCGCAGCTCTGCGGCGATGCTCACATCCGCAATTTCGGCTTTTATGCCACACCCGACGCCCAGGTCACCTTTGATATCAATGACTTTGACGCAACCTGTCGTGGCCCCTGGGAGTGGGACGTGAAGCGGCTGGTCACCAGCGTTATCCTTGCCGGACGCGAGGCGGGAGAGACTCCGTCGAAATGCAGGCGCACCGCGCAGATGTGTGCCGCTGAATATTGCTCCTGGATGCGCCGTTTTGCGCGGATGTCTACCGTGGATGTGGCACGACACCGAGTGCAGCGGGATTTGAGACAGCCGGTCCTGCGCGATGCACTGATGAAAGCCGAACGCGCCAGTGCCATCCACATCCTGCCTAAAATGGCTCACAAAACCAAAGACGGTTGGAGATTCCGCAAAATTCCTGGCCAGGTACTGAAGCTGGACCAAGCCACCAGAGAAACAGTCATGGCTGCGCTGCCGGCCTATCGGGCCACGCTTTCTCCCGATCACCAGATGCTCTTTGACCGCTTTGATCCTGCCGATGCGGCTTTCAAGATCGCCGGTACGGGCAGCGTGGGCACCAGAGATTACGTCATCCTGCTCTTTGGCCGCGACGCAAAGGATCCATTGTTTTTGCAGGTCAAAGAAGAGCCGCCTTGCGCCTATGCCAGCTACCTCAATCAGCCGCAAGTAGCCAATGACGGCGAGCGCGTGGTACTGGGCCAGCGGGCCTTGCAGGTGCAGTCAGATCTTCTGCTGGGCTGGTGTTCCATTGAAAAGCGCGACTACCTTGTCCGCCAGCTGAACGATCACAAATCTTCGCTTGATATCCAGACACTGAAAGGACGCCGCCTGATCGAATACGGCACCCTCTGTGCCGAACTGCTGGCCCGAGGACACGCCCGCTCCGGCGATCCTATTGCCATCGCCACATATTCAGGCAGCTCAGCCAAAGCCGCAACTGCCCTGGTGGAGTTTGCGTTGAAATATGCCGACCAGGTGGCGGCGGATTACAAAGCATTCCTGAAGGCGCGGAAAAGCGGGGCGTTAGACAAAAGGTGATACAACTGTGATCTTTGGTCATAGAGTCGTATTCAGAAGGTTAGGAATATCTCGTGCAGCATGTAACACACGGATAATCTGCAGTGGCTGGGTATTTGTCCGGTAAATTACCAGATAGGAATAAACGAGGAAGAACCGGTGCCGCTGATCGGCTAGTTCTTGTCTATAGTGTCCAATGCCCGGAGCTTTTGCAATTTTGTGTATTGCTTTTTCAATAGCAAGCAGTACCCGGTCCGCAGTTTGGATGTTGTCCTTAGCCAGATACTCCCATATCTGATCCAGATCTCTGTCTGCCAAAGCGGTAAGAACAAAGGTCTTCATCCTTTGATACGTTTCTGTCGTTTACTCTTATCGCGAATTCGCCTAAAGCTTGCATCGCCATCAACAAACTCACCACGGTCAGCTTGTTCAATACCCAAGGCGATTTCCTTCCTCAGTTGAAGCAATCGAAGTTTCCTCGACTCTTCACGTTCTTTGAGCAGGCGTAGTCCTTCACGCAAGACTTCGCTTTGAGACTGATAGAGTCCAGTCTTGAGCATCTGAGCGACAAAATCATCGAATACAGGGCCTAAGTTTACATTCATAAATGTTAGCTTTTCATGATTGTCAATAGATGTCAATTATTGACAACATACTCCTTCCAGCAGTTCCCGCGCATCCTCACCGATGGAAGAAAGGAAATTGGTGGCCGTGGATGAACTGGTGAAGGTAATCACATGGGGCTTGGTTGCGGCGTCGGCAAACAACTTTTCCAGCTTTTCTCGCGTTCCTTCGGGCACCCGAGTTTCGTAGGCTTCAATCACGTCTACCTGGGCGCCCATTTTTCGCAACTCATCGGGAAGAACGTCACGAGCCACTTTGGCGCGGACCAGGAGCACGCGGCTGTCTTTGAATATTTTGCCTGTGAGCGCTTCGATCACCGACTCAGCCACGTACTGTTTTGGAACGATCGATACCCCTACTCCTTCCGACTGAATGGCTGCGGCCGTGGAAGGGCCGATGGCAACCACCATGAGGTGCTGCATATCTGCAATGTTCAGTCCCAGGTGGTTGTAACGCTCGAAAAGAATCTCTGCGCCGTTTACGCTGGTGAGGATCAGCGTATCGTAGTGATCAATCTTGATCAGTACCTCGTCCAGGCGGGTGTTGCTGGTCGTCCACCGGATCTCAATCGTGGGAATCTCAATGACCTCGGCTCCCAGTTGACGCAGAGGATCGGACAGTCCAAAGGACTGGTGGCTGGCGCGCGTGACTAAGATGCGCCAACCGCGAAACGGATTGGGGGATGCGGTGTGCACAAAAAGTACTTAGTATTTGGTATTTAGCAATCAGCTCTCGTGTGGCAGACAGCAACGCAGGTTATTAATAAAGATCCGATGGATAACAATATGCCGCCCGCTTCGCGGGCTCTCCGGTTCCTCTTTCTCTTTGACCCGCAGCTTGCGCTGTGGGCCTAGAAGAATACTGCCCGCTTCGCTGGCTTGGAACTTCCTGATCCACCAGCCTATCGATGGCTCGGAGCTTCTTGGTTGCCAGCCTATCGGATAGAACTTTATCCCACGTGGTCAAATACTGACTACTAAGTACTAAATACCTGTTTTACGGCTGTTTGGGTACCGCTACTTCCGTCCCGTAGATATCGGCAAGGATTTTATCAGCGCCCTTGCGCAGCAGTTCCTCGGCTGTAGCCCGGCCCAATTTTTCCGGATCGTTGCCTTCGGCTTGTTCGCGCAGCAACTGACTGCCATCCGGACGTCCGACAATGGCGGTCAGCCTGAGTTTGCCATGGCTGCCGCTGTGTTCGGCAAAGGCGCCGATGGGCACCTGGCATCCACCTCCGAGGGCCAGCAGCAACGCACGTTCGCAGGCGGTGGTGGCGCGGGCGTCAGCATCATCGAGAAAAGCCAGAGCATCGCGCATCTGCCGGTCGCCGCGACGTATCTCGATGCCCAGCGCACCCTGTCCGGCTGCCGGACACATCAGCTCCGCAGGAATGCGGCTGCGCACATGTTGCGTCAATCCCAGGCGATGGACTCCGGCAGAGGCAAGAATAATGGCATCGTACTCTCCTGATTCCATTTTGCGCAGGCGTGTATCGACGTTGCCGCGCAGTGACAAGACATCCAGATCAGGGCGCAGAGCTTTCAACTGACACTGGCGGCGCAGACTGCTGGTGCCTACGCGGGCTTTGTCCGGCAGTTCGCGCAGATCAGAAAACTTCGTGGAGATGAAGGCATCACGCGGGTCTTCCCTCTTCATGATGGCCGCGAGCTCGAACTCCGGCTGTAATTCTGTGGGAACATCTTTCAGGCTGTGCACTGCCAGATCCACCTTTCGCGCTGACAGTGCTTCTTCGATCTCCTTGGTAAACATACCTTTGGTGCCCACTTTAGAGAGCGCCACCTCGGTAATTTTGTCGCCGGTGGTCTTGATGATTTCGATCTCAACCGTGTGTCCCTGCGACTGCAAAAGGGCGGAGACATGATTGGCCTGCCACAGCGCGAGTTGTGAACCGCGTGAACCGATGCGTAGATGAGCCATTCTTTGTTTAGATTATGATTTGTTCAAATTAAAGATACGCCGGATGATGTCGTGAATGGTGGCTGCCTCCGGCCCAGCCGCCGTGGATTTCAATGTGGTTATGGGTGTATGCAGCAGTTTATTGACGATGCCCCGCGTCATGGCCTCGATGGCTGCTTCCTGTTCCGGCGTGAGTTTGCCCAGCTTGCCGCGAATGCGGTCGATCTCCGCCTGGCGGATGGTTTCGCACTGCTCCTGCAAGGAGAGGATCGTGGGCACCACGGCCAGAGACTTCATGCGTGTGGCAAACCGCTCTACCTCAAGTTCAATGATCTGCTCGGCGCGCTCGGCTTCCTTCTTGCGCTCGGCGCTGTTGCTGGAAGCTACGGCCTGAAGATCGTCCACGTCATAGACGAACATGCCGTCGAGCCGGTTCATCTCCGGATCGACGTTGCGGGGTACGGCAATATCAATGAAGAACATGGGGCGGTTGCGGCGCTTGCTCAGCAGCCGCTCGCCGTGTTCCCGGCGGAAGAGCGGCTCGGTGGCGCCGGTGGAGGTCAGCACGATGTCTGCACGGTTGACCGTGTCATGAAGCTGGTCAAACGGGATAGCCTGTCCGCCGAACGCCTCAGCCAGTTGCACGGCACGCTCATGAGTTCGGTTGCTGAAGAAGATCGTTCCTACGCCATTGCCGATCAGATGGCGCGCTGCGAGTTCGGCCATCTTGCCTGCGCCTACCACGTAGACCGTTTTGTCGCTTAGGGAGCCGAAGATCTTCTGCGCCAATTGCACCGCTACTGCCGAGATGGAAACACTTGAACTGCCGATGGCAGTCTCCGTCCTTATTCGCTTGGCGACAGCAAAGGCGCGTGAAAGCAATGCCTCCAGTGCCGAGTGGACAGCGCCCATCCCCCGGGCAATGGCATAGGCTTCTTTTACCTGCCCGAGAATCTGCGGTTCGCCCACAACCATGGAATCCAGGCTGGATGCCACGCGGAAGACGTGGCGCACGGCATCGCGCTGCTGGAATTCATAGATATGAGAATGAAGCGCATCAGGGCTCACTCCGAAGTAGCTGCACAGAAATTCGCGCAAGTCGCTTCCCTGGCGGGTGCTGGTAAGCACCTCTACGCGATTGCAGGTGGAGAGCACCATGCCCTCATCGACTCCCGGCTGCTGAACCAGCGTGCGGATGGCATCCGGCAGTTGCGCCTCAGGAATGGCCAGCCGTTCGCGCACATCGAGGGGTGCGCTGTTGTGGTTCACGCCGATGAGTTGAAAGTTCATTGTGCAATAAATTTGTGCCAGCCATTATTGACTGACCACGCCAGAACTGCCGCTCCAAAAGCAAATGCTGCCAGGTAGGCGGCCCGGCGTCCCCGCCAGCCCGCGCTCCACCGCGTGTACAGCAGCACCATATAAATTGCCCACATCAGAATCGAGAGAAGAATCTTGGGATCTTTGAAATACGTAGCACCATACCTGAATTCGGCCAGCATGGAACCGGCGATCAGACCCAATGTCATGAATGGAAAGCCGAAAACCAGGCACTTATAGCCAATCTCATCGATGGTGGCCAGTGCCGGCAGGCGCGACCAGAACCCTCCGGCCAGCCCCTTGGCCTTGAGGTTTTTTTCCTGAATGAGGTAAAGAATGCTGGCAAAGAAGCTGAAAAACAGCGCTGAATAGCCTATCAGGATCAGGCCCACATGCATCAGGATCCATCCCGGAGTAGCCAGCGGCGAAGGTGTGTTCGAGGCCGCTGCCGGGGATGAGGCCGACACCATCAATATGAAAACCAGCGGGAAAACAGCGATCCCGGGAGAAACGGTTTTATAGCGAAAATAAACCACAAAGAAGAAGGCCATCAGCAGGAAAGCCAGCAGGGATTCCACCTGGTGCATGAATGACGGAGGTAATAGCGTAACCAGCATGGCGGATTCGGTAAGCGCCACCAGATGGAAAATGGTTCCCAGACCGACCGCCGGGAGCATGACGCGTGTAAGGAACTGCCGCCCGCCCCACAGGGACGCAATGGCATACAACAGGCCAACCCCGTATAAAGTAAGGGCAACACGTAACCAAAAAAGGGGCATAAGCTACCGGAAATTATAGCCCGAGTATCCGGAAACCGTGATGAATAATGCACTTGCGGAGGTTCCCGACGGCATCTCCTGGGGATAAGCATATACAGGAACCGGGCCCCGATTTGTGACGCGCATCACACACCT
>QHVI01000054.1 GCA_003223515.1 Candidatus Angelobacter sp. Gp1-AA117 | reverse complement strand
GAAGAAGGCGAAACAGCTTTCAGGTGAAGATAAGGTTGTTATCTGTGTTTCGCTGTTCACTCTCGGTGCCAGTATAGCTCTCTATGCTTATCACTTTCCGCCAACAATGATTGCGATTTTTCTGTCTACGGGGATTACATCCTGGATTTATCGGTTTCTTGGCGGAATCCAAGGGGCCAGTTTTGGGTGGCGAGCATTCAAGGTAGGAGGGACATTAGGAGCACTGATGGTTGTGGCGCATTGGATCGACGGCCGCTTAGAAGACAATATGAAATACTTGGAAACTCAGGCTCAGACGCGGGCTGCAGCAAGATTTCATTTGGCCTCTGATGATCTGATTGTCGGCGACTGGGCATGGGACGTCATTGGCGCTAGTGCCAGCTGGACTGGTCATCTGGATTTCAAAAAGGAGAACGAGCAGCTAATATTTTCCGGTGAGGAATTCAATTGGGAAAGACGCCAAGCAGAGATAAGCGTACACTCCTTTTCAAACTCAGCAATGGTAAGGCGACATTAATGAATGGAAACAGCTTAACACTAGAATCAGATGTAGAGTCATATGTAACAGATGGGCGATATCACCCCAAGTGGCACTGGAAGTCGGTTGCGCCACTGGCACTCATCCCCACCTTTTCAGGTGAACTTCGGCCCGAGAATCCTCCAGACGGTACCACATGGGGAATGCAACTCGTGAAGAAAACTTCACAACGACCAGACTAGGCCAAACGCACTTTGGCGGAACGGAAAACTTCTTCCGGTCACATTGTGCATCCCTAGAAAGTCCTCTGCGTCCAAAGGTCAGATCCAACCCTCTGAGCCCAAGCCAGCAGGTTGAGTCTACCCAAAGGATTTCTCAGAGGACTTTCTCGCCCTGTTCAATTCCTCCTTCGTTGGTTCCTTGCATCCTTAGTCTCTACAACTTTGCCTGCCCTTCTTCTAGGCCTCTTCCATTTTGGACTTCCTCCGCGTCCTCTGCATTACTAACGTTCGAATTCTTCTCTGCTTGCGACGAATTCTCCCGCACAGCCAAGGATGGGTGGGTCATAGGGAGCAACACACCGCCAAATTCAATACACATCAGCTACTTTTGTTACCTTTGCGTCCTTTGCGTCCTCTGCGGTAAAACGTTTTGGTGGTGGCTCCGCTACGCTGTGGTAAAGGTGTTTCTTTTGGTACGCTAACGGCCAAGGGCCAACGGCTTGTCTTGCTGTCTTGATCTCACGAATTTGACCCCAAATTTTCCCCGCTCCACCTCTTGACTTCCCTTTAATATAGTAGTATTTCTATAGCGTCCCCTAGGTGGCAGGCTGTGACTACTTGCACGAGACCGGGCCAACGTTATGTATTCCACCGTCATCAGGTCTTACAGGAATTGTGTGCCGGTGAGGGGGCTTTTTTTCGCAATAGTACGAAGGTATAGAGCCATGACATTGGCAATGCAATCTGGGATTTTTGTTCGCATCAATGGTGGCAATTACAAATTTTGGCAATTTGGGCAATGGATTGAGGGCTGTTCCGCTTCTGTACCGGAACAGGAAACGGCAACCGGAAGGCCGTATCAGGTTACAGGCAAACAAGTTAACACCGTTTGTTCCGTGTTCCGGTTCATCTCAGCTATTTTGAGTTGACGGTCATAAGCGACAGGACAACGGTCTTAACCGGCAGCCATTGAATGCTGCTGAAGGACCACCTGCCTTCCAGGTGGTCTCTTTTTGTCTCGAAACGGCACTAATGAAACTGGAAAGCGCACCTCATTACGAGGTGCGCTTTGTTCGGGCGTGAGTTTGCTCAACTCCTGCGCTGACGGCCAATGCTATCGAGAACATCTCGATTCAGTTCAGGGCTGAGTGCTGACACCTTCTTCAGTATTGGCCATAGATCAGCACATCTACGGTGCCTTTCGCATTCGGATGTGGCGGGAAGGCTGCCATGCCCTCGATGCTCACCGTGAGCTGTGTGCCGGGAACGTCGTAGACACGGGTGACCGCGAAGTCGAAGGAAGGAATCTGCTCGGTCGTCGCTTTGGAACAACTCGCTCCTTGGTATCTTGATTTTGATGATGCGCGTTGCGGATACCGGAGATGATTTAGCATGATCACCTGTGATTACTACCTCTCTCGCTAAACATCCATCCCCGCAACCGAGGGCGGCTGCGCTCCATAAACATTTTCGAATCGCTTTTGTTCTCTTTGCGCTTTTGCTGTTTCCCAATCTGGTCGCATCCCAAACTGCTGATGCCGTGACCGCCAACCAGGTGAAACAAGAATTCCTTCACGCCTGGAATGCCTACAAGCAATACGCCTGGGAGCACGATGAACTTAAACCTTTGAGCAAGTCATATCGCGACTGGTACGGCGTCTCCTTATGGATGACGCCCGTCGACGCACTCGACACCATGATCCTGATGGGCATGCATGACGAAGCGCAGAAGACCCGCGAGGCCATCGTCCAGAATCTCTCTTTCGACAAGGATATCGACGTCAAGAACTTCGAGATCACCATCCGCCTACTGGGTGGACTGCTGAGCAGCTATCAGCTTACCGGCGACCAGCATCTGCTCGCGCTCGCAGATGATCTGGGCAAACGCCTGCTGCCGGCCTTCAACTCGCCTACCGGTATGCCCTACATGTTCGTGAACCTGAAGACCGGAAAGGTGCGCGGCGCTGAAAGCAACCCTGCGGAAATCGGCACGCTGCTTCTGGAATTCGGCACGCTCAGCAAGCTGACAAAGAATCCTGTCTATTACACAAAAGCCAAGCATGCATTGATGGAGCTTTACCAGCGGCGCTCGCCTATTGGGCTGGTCGGCTCAACCATCAACGTGGAAACCGGAGAATGGAAAGAGACGACCAGTCATATCAGCGGTGGCATTGATTCCTATTATGAATACCTGCTGAAATGCTGGCTGCTTTTTGATGACCAGGATTGCAAAAAGATGTGGCAGACCAGCGTGGCCGCCGCAAATAAATACCTGGCTGATGCCGCGCCGAGCGGCTTCTGGTATGGACAGGCGGACATGACGACCGGCAAACGCATCGGAAGCGATTTCGGAGCGCTTGATGCCTTCTTCCCTGCTGTGCTTGCCCGTTCCGGTGACTTGCAGCGTGCTCGCCGCCTGCAGGAATCTTCCTTCAAGATGTGGACCACCTTCGGCATCGAACCGGAAGAACTCGACTACATGACGATGAAGATCGTCTATCCCGGATACCAGTTGCGGCCGGAGATCATCGAATCAGCCTACTATCTCCACTTCCTGACTCATGATCCCAGGTATTTAGAGATGGGACATACTTTCCTGAATGACCTTATCCGCTTTTGCAAGACCGACGCCGGATATGCTGCCTTGAAGAGCGTAGAAACCAAAGAGAAACGCGATGCCATGGAAAGCTATTTCCTGGCAGAGACACTGAAGTATCTCTACCTGCTCTTTTCCCCGCGCGACACGCTCGATCTGCATAAAATCGTTTTCAATACAGAAGCGCATCCATTGCGGAAGACCTGGTAACTGCCTGAATATAGCCTTGCTACCTTTGCGTCCTTAGCGCCCTTTGCGGTTCAAGCCGGATTCATTTTAACGCTTCAAGACTGGGCTGGAAGAGCGACAACAGTCCCCGTCCGATCGATGGGAAATGGGTTGCAAGCAGGGTCAAGAGCGGCACTACTCCGACCGATACCATTCTGAGATAGAACTCCCACCCAACTTCGTTGGGCTTGGTATCGGTAATGCGGCTCAGAATGTGATCGCGATGCACCTGCATGAGAACGCGCATGATCACAGCGCCAATGACCACAAACAAGGCCGTGAATGACCACAGCAGCGTCTGGTGGGGCTCGAAGGAGTAGAGGTTGAGCGAGATCAGCACCAGGCTGAAAGAAAGCCCCAGGAAAATCATGGCATGGCGCATATATGCCAGAGCGCCGCGAATAAAAGCAACAAAGCGCAGGGCAATATAGTTCTCCCATCGCTGCAATTCCAATTCCTGATCGGTAAGATGTTCATGCTGCACTGTCGCCTTCCCTTCAACCACATCTGCATCTGCCTGCAGTTCAACCGGATTTTTCTCCCACACCGAAGGAAGTACTCCGGCCATGCGATTCACTAATGTCGCAAATCCCTGCTGAATGCCGGCAAACTCCTTTTGGAACCGGTACACTGCTTTCACCGGCGATTGGTTAGATTCGGGCGGCTGCGCGCCGTCGTGCTTTCTGGAAACAATGCGGTGCATGCAGCAAGCAAGATCATGCAACAGGGGCGAATAGCCATAGGGTAGCTGCTTCAACTCAGTGCGGAGATTCTGGCGTTTTTGCCTGATCTCTTCGATGTCCTTTCCTATCTGGCTCATCTCAGTTTTATGTTCCGCCCCGAATACCTCCTGGTTTTTGGCGTTGGAGATACTGATACCATCGATGGTCTCCAGCGATCTTGCAATGTTGATCCAGTCACCTTCTTGTCCTCCGTGCTTCCAGATCGGTGACCATCCAAAGCCTTTCAGGCGGGTGAAGGCCATGCGCAACCTTGACCGCTCCAGTTCCTGCAGCAGAGGCCTCAATTTTTCCCATGCCTGATTCAGGCGGCAGGCGCTGGAGAGCATCATGGCCATCACTGCGCAGAACATCACCTCAAACAGACGGCCGAAGGAATAATGCTCGAACAGTTCGAATGGATGCACCGGGTTGAAAAATGGGAGCCACAGCAGGAAGATCAGCAGAAATGCCAGCACATATTTTCGTTCCAGCAGGAAGCGGCTCACAGATTGGACCACTGGAACCTCCGCGTAATGTCCGGGAAAGAAATTAGGGGCATTGAGTCTTGGCCGGAACTGGTCGTCCATGCGCAGCCGCAACATCTCAAAAACACCCCACAAGAATATTGCAAGCAGCAGCGGAAACATGGGCACGATGGGCGACACTCCACTGGCAAAATGCACGACCCGGTAAGCAAAGAAGAAGCCGTAATAATAGTTATCGTAAGGAAACAGCCGCCACCACGCGACAACGCCGGCGCATGTGCCCAGCCACCAGCCTGCCGGCATCAGCCACACCAGGAATCGTTCACGCCATACATGATTCTCCAGCCGCAGGCCATCCTGCTCCATTTGCTTTTCCAGCCATCGTTTATGGCGCAGGTAATTGATATGCGCAAACACGGCGGCAAGCAGGAGCAGAAAGGCAAAGACCAGCGCCGTTCCCGTCATGCTCCACACGTACCAACTCAACTTACTCCACGGGTGCGGACCGGATGTATCCCCGTAAAGGCAGACCGGCGCAACCAGCATCATCAACCCCAGGAACAGGCACGCAATGCATAAGTGAAGAAAGAGCAGCCGCTGCCCTGACCGGTCAAAGGCAGCGCTGAAATCACGCAGGAAATGGGAGATCGGGGAGGCTTTGAAAAGCACCGCCAGGGCAAAAAATGCCATCACTACGAACAATGCAATGGCGGATCTCCATCCTGGAGAAAAATCCTGTTGCGCAAGTGAGTAGGATGCCGGCGATGCACCTTTCTCCTGGTACAGGATTTTTATCGGCCAGTACCCGCCCGTCCCGACGACTGATAACCACAAAGGTGGCGTAAGTTTCGATTGATTGACAGGATCAAACTTCAGATTGAGATCGCGCTGCCGGCTGCTTTCGGTCAACGGCGGCAGTTCGTAAGGCACAGGGTTCATCAGGCGATCCGGAGTTGAAGAAACGATCGAGTCTGGCCCGGCAAGCATCTCCTGCATGGTCAGCACCGCAGCGTTATATTGCCCTTCCTCGTATTGATCGGCGAAAGGCAATCGCTGCTGGTCCAGTCTGTGCGTGCTCCAGTCAAGATTGCGGGTAACCAGGGGATATGTGGAAAGGGCAACGGTCCCGATATAAGGAACATTATCCAGGTCGCGCTCGAACAGCAGGTCTGAGTTGATGACGAACAGCCGCGCATCCGGATATGACTTGCGCAGGAAGCTGCTCAAAAACATTACATCCAGAATGTTTGTCCCGATGACTCCAATGTACTTGTAGTGCTGGTTGTGCAGTTCGGCGGCGATCTTCATCAAGGTTGCTTCCTTGGAAACCGGCCCCTGCTGCTGGGAAAAATCAGGAGGCTCATCGTTGGTATTGGGGTTCTCGTCGCGCAGGTTGAAACTAAGATAGGGCTGCTGCGAAGCTGCGTTGCCGGCCTGGGTCCCTTTGCCTCCTTCAGGGCTGCTGTAGGCGTTGCGGAGACTCGATATCTCACGCGGATACAAAAAATTCGTAAGACACTTCTCCGTATCGGGCACCGGGGCTTCTGCGATTTCGGACTGCGCCTGTTTCTTCATGAACTCACGTGGCGATTTTGCGTTTTCAGGCGCGCTTCCGTAGGCAGTGTTGGTTTCGGTAAGAATGGCGATCTCCGGCCGCTGGGTGCACTGAATTTCACCATTGTTGATGGCATCGAGCACAAACCGACGGATGGCCGATTCGGTGTCATGAACAAACGTGCGGAAGACCAGGGGGCACGGCAGCTTGGGATTGCAGGTGTACGGTAAGCCTTGCTTTTCGATGGCACGGCTGCTGGAAACCGTGCCGCTGTAGGCAGTGAATAGCTGCTGTTCCCCAGCCGGATTCTGTACCGTCGAACTCAGGCGTATGAATGAAGAAAGAGAGCCGGAAAATGTCGGGCCGAAAATTCGAATGCGGTCCCACGAGGCGCATCCCGCCGCACCCACGTTGGAGCATAATACCTGCACATAATCCACGGCATTGCGGAATTGCTGCCCATTAATTCCAGTGGTAGGCGTTTCCGCTACAAGGAACACATAGAGAACTTGCGCCAGCGCTTCATGATTCTTGCCATCCCACCGGAACATCAGCACTCCAGGCTGTTTTTCCTTCTCCTCGATATCCTGCTCTGCCTTCTGGCGGGAATCATAGTTATTCCATTCCGGCTCGCCCTGCGGATTCCAGGGCAGCCAATAGCGATCGGGAGCATAGTTCATCGCCTGCGCCGCGAGCTGAATCGCTTCAATCGAGCGGTCAAATACCAGAGGGAGCCGTGTATGAACCGGGTCAGGAATGGTGGCAATCATCGCCTGTACGGTCACATCATGCGGGATACACCAGAGCTGATCGCGCAAATTATTGATGCGGATTCTGCCGCCTCGCTGTGTGGCCACCACGTTCTGCCTGTTTCCCGATGTTTCGGCGGGCAGGCAGTCCTCTCTGTCAGAACGTGCCGGTCCAAAATAGTCCTGCGACGCCTTCCATGGCCCGTCTTCCGGAAGTTCTTTCCCGGCCTTTGGTTGAATGCTCTGAGTTAGCGTTGCGCTCTGTTGAGTGCGCCGCCCTTCAGAAGCTGAACGCGTTGAAGGTGTGGGAATGCGCAGCAGAAGCGCACCTATCAGCACCGCTCCCGTAACCGAACCAATGGCTGTGCGGTTCATCTGCCCAGGTCCCTCATGGTTGAGTGAGTCCACGGCAATCGAGCTAAAGCGCGCATAGCAATCCCTCGTAGGTCTGGACTGTTCCTAATGAGTGATAACGTACTTTACGCGAAATTCCCTTAAAACTCTTAAAACTGACGGGTGAATCGGAAAAACAGAAAAGAATTCTGCCTGGCTGGAAGATTTGGTGCCCTCGATCTAGCCGATGTCAACCATGCGCTGCTTCTTCGGCCAGCGATGCAGGCACTGCTCGATGTCTGGCCCACGCGCGCAATGACTGAATTTCTTCCGCGCGGGTGGTTGAAAGAGGAATTGTTAATTGAAGCGCCTGAAGCAGATCCTGCGTATGGAGCGGCTGTTTGCTTGAGAAAGAGGCGTACATCGCGCTCTGCACGGCGGCATCAATCTCTGCGCCTGAGTAGCCTTTGGCAGCTAGGGCCAGTTGGTCGAGATCAAAGGACGCCGGATTCTGCTTGTGCCGTTTCAGATGAATCGCAAAGATGGCGCGCCGCTCGGCAAGATTGGGCAGGTCAACAAAGAACAGTTCATCGAAACGCCCTTTGCGAATCAGCTCAGGCGGGAGTGCGGTCACGTTGTTCGATGTTGCGGCAATGAATACAGGCGCAGTGCGATCCTGCATCCAGGAAAGAAATGATCCCAGCAGACGTGAGGAGACGCCCGCATCTGACGACGAGGAAGATGGCGCGCTTCCCGCAAATACTTTCTCCAGTTCATCGATCCATAAAACTGCGGGCGCGAGCTCTTCTGCCACCCGAAATAGCTTCTTGATCCGTTTTTCTGTCTCGCCTACATACTTGTCAAATACCGCCGCTGTGTCGAACTTTACCAGCGGCAGCTTCCATTCCCCGGCAATAGCGCGAGCGCACATGCTCTTGCCGCATCCCTGCACGCCCATAATGATGACACCGCGTGGAGCCTCCAGGCCGTAATTGCGTGCCGCCTCGCCCCACGAACCGCGCCGCTGTTGCAGCCAGCGTTTCAGGTTCTCCAGCCCGCCAATGTTTGCCATGCTCTCAGATACTTCAATGAACTCCAGCAGTCCGGCCCGCCTGAGGATGCTCTTCTTAGCCTCCAGCACCTCGGTGATCATCTCCGGAGTGAGCCCATAATGGGCAATAATGGTTTGCGAGATCGCCCGCTCCGCCTCTTCTTCGGTGAGTCCGCGCAGGTTATCTACCACTGCGTCGAGACCCGCCGAATCGAGCTTGCGCTTGAGCGCATGGGTCTTCGACAAAAAGTTGAATGTCTCTTCCACAATCTGGTGCAGCCGCCTCGCATCGGGCAGAGGCAACTCAAGATATTCCACCAGGCTGGTCAGCTCAGCCGGCAGCGGCACGGCCGGTCCGGTGATGATCAGAGTGCGTCGATTCGTGCAGAAGCGCTGCGCCACGTCCCGCAGACGCCGAACCACCACCGGGTCATCCATGTGGCGGTGAAAATCTTTGAGGATGAAGACCGAATCCAGCGTCATGGTAGCCAGATGCGCAAGCACCTGGGCCGGTTCACGCGTATTCCCGATCACCTGTGCCGTCTCCGGCAGGTTGGGAATTTGTGCGGCAGATCTTGGCTCGCTTGGCACGAACACCGGCGCGTTGCTGCCGCACCGGGTGAGACCGTCGGCAATGCTCCACTCAAAGACCGGCAGCTTCAACTCTACGGATGCCATGCGCACCAGATCAATCACACGCATCTCCTCCACCGTTTCCATGATGACGATGGGAGTACTGGAGTTGATGAGAACCTTGAGCCGTTCAAGTGGCGTGGACATGTGGAGTAAGCATAACCCAACTTCTTGTCAATCTGAATGTTACTTCAGCTTCCTTGCGTCCTACGCGTCCTTTGCAGCAAATCCCAAAGAAAAGGCGCACCCCGAAAGATGCGCCTTATGAAGCTCTAACGGTTGATTTAGGATCCCGACTGATTCGCCGAGTGCAGCACGCGGAAGCTGTTGCCGCCTCTGGACCACACCAGCACCAACGCATCTTCATCTTTGGGGATGCTGCTGAGCTGCTGTTTCGCGTCCGCAGAGCTTTGCACCGGATGGCGGTTTACCTCCACGATGACGTCTCCCTGGCTCAGGCCGGCGTTATCCGCAGGGCTGCCCGGCTCAACATTGGCCACAACCGCGCCATTCACGTTCGAGGGCAGTTGCAACTGGTCGCGCATCTCCGGAGTCAGGTTGGCAATCCCGATACCCCAGCGGCCTTTACCATGCTGTTCGTCGGAGCTGCCGTTGCCGGCACGCTTGCTGTTATTCAGTTCTTCCACGGTGACTGGAATGCTCATGCTCTTGCCATCGCGCAGCACGTCGAGCGTGACTTTGGTTCCCGGGGCCTGCTGGCCAACGAGTACCTGAAGCTCTCCGGCTCCAGCCACTTTATGTCCATTCACCTCGCGGATCACATCACCGACTTTCAGCCCTGCCCTGGCTCCCGGTGAATCGGGCTCAACCTGGCTAATGACCGCTCCGTTGTTGTCGCTGACCTTGAAGAAGTGGGCATTCTCCGGAGTCACATCGGTGATTCCAACACCCATGTAAGCGTGGCGCACCTTGCCGTCACGAATCAGGGTATCCACAACCGGTTTTGCGACCTGCGTTGGAATGGCAAAACCCATGCCGGAGAACGATCCGGATTGGGAGATGAGGAAAGTATTGATTCCCACTACTTCACCGTGAGCATTCACCAGGGCGCCACCTGAGTTTCCAGGATTGATAGCAGCATCGGTCTGGATGAACTCACCCGGCTTGCGTGGATCATCCGAATAAGGATTGGTGCGGTTCAGTGCACTCACGATACCGCGCGTCACCGTGAACCGGAAACCAAATGGATTCCCGAACGCCAGCACCGTCTGTCCCGGATGCAGATTAGTTGAGTCGCCCCATGGCAGGCTGGCCAGGTTCTTCTCGTTGACTTTGATCACGGCCAGATCGGTCATAGGATCGGCGCCGATCAGCTTGGCCGGAACCGTGCGGCGGTCGCTGGTGGTCACGCGAATATCCGTGGCGTCTTCAATCACGTGATTGTTGGTCACGATGTAGCCATCAGGAGAAATAATGATTCCGCTGCCGAGGCCATGTTCAATCTGCGGCCCGGGGTTTCCGCGGCGGCCAAACGGACCACCAAAGGGACCAAAGAAACGCTGGATTTCATCCGGCAGATCTTGACCACCGGAAGCAGTCTGCGCCTTGCGCGCGGTCACAGTCACGTTGACGATGGCAGGCGTAACCCGCGAAGCTACCGTCTCCATGGCATGATCAAGAGCGAGCAGTGCGCTCACGCTGTTATCGTCGAGTGGTGCAGCGGCAGGAGCAGCAACCGCCGCCGTAGCCGCCACCGGTTTCATGAATTCGTAAGTACCAATGCCAAGCGCCAGGCCCAACGTGAGTACGGGTACCAGGATGCGCTGTTTCAACAACGACTTCCAATTCTTCGAGCTATTCATTTTGAAGCACCTCTTTATAACTAATTAATTAGTTCATATTGTCAGAGCAGCAGCTTTCTGCTGCTGGTTAAACTTTCACTTTAAGTGGATTTACGCGGAAGCTGATTCGCAGGCAGTATCACGTGAACTTCCCATGTACGCACCTGCCAGACACCCTGCTGAGTAACGATTATTGTTTGCTGCTGTATCAGGTAATTCCCTGCCGGAACGCGATTCGTGGCCTGCAACATTCTGGGCCTTGGTGCCCGCTTTGCCTTTGGCATGCTGTGCGTTGGAGCTGGAACTTCAGCCTTGGCTAAGACCATCTTTGGCATAGCTGCCTTTGACTCCAGAGCAGGATTCACTGGCTGCATGTCATGCCGCATTGGAACAGTGCTGCTGTTGGAAGCGCTGACGGCCGGTTGGGCATCATCTTCGAAGACAATCAGCGAAGAGGCATGACGGCCCGGAACTACACAGATTGAAGCGACCACCATCACCAACGGGACTGCCGGCCACCATAACTTTGTACTGCCGGGCCGGTTTGCATCAAGAATCTGTGCTACCCGCAAGGAAAGCTGTCGCATGCGGTTCACGGCGGCCTGCGCCAGGATTACCTGTCGCCGCAGGAAGCTCTTCTCCGCCATTCTGGTCAGGCACTGCGCATAATCGCGAGCGTTCGCAGTGCGCGCCAGCACTGCATCATCGCAGGCCATCTCGCGTTCCAGCGACAATCGTGATTCAATCCACCAAACCGATGGATGAAAGAAGAGAAGGGCCTTCACGATTTTCTGAACCAAATTGCTCCAGTCATCGCGGCGGCGCAGATGCGTAAGTTCATGGAAGAGCACCTGCTTCAACTCAGCCGTGCCCACCTCTTTCAGCAGCCATGCAGGAACGACCACGGCTGGCTTGGAAAAACCAACGGCCGTTGGCAC
This sequence comes from Candidatus Angelobacter sp. Gp1-AA117, assembly GCA_003223515.1. Taxonomy (GTDB): domain Bacteria; phylum Acidobacteriota; class Terriglobia; order Terriglobales; family Acidobacteriaceae; genus Angelobacter. The sequence continues at coordinate 32,893 of QHVI01000054.1, read as the reverse complement.
CTGCACCTCATCTGATACGCACAGCGAAACCGGCCGCCATTGCTGAAACTCCTGCAACATCGCCCGTATCGAAGGATCGAGCTCGATCAGTGGGATCTCAGTGCAATTCCGGCGCAGCCTGCGAAGCTGCCACATGCCCACCGCCACACGCAGCAACGCCAATGCCGCGATCGCAGCCCATGCCCCGAAGATAGAAAGGCTCCACGAAGACGCAATCACCAGGGCAGGTTTAGCTGTGCTGCTCTGGGTGGAATTCACCATCGCCGTTTTCGCAGCACCGCTCAGGAACGGCAGCAAGAGCATAGCCAGCAGCGCCGAGAACCAGACTACAAAGCGCGTGCCGGAGTTGCGCCGGGGCAGCATCCTAAGGAGCAGCCCGACCAGGCAGGCAAGCAGCGTGCCTTCAACCAGGCAATAGAGCATCTGTTCCACTGAGATCCGGGCCACAGCATGCAAAGCATCGAGCACGGAGTTCATTTCTCGCTACCCCTTTCCAGCAGTTGGTTGAGCCGCTTCATCTCTTCCGCATCAATATTCTGGTCTTCCAGAATATTCAACACCAGCGCCTCATGGGAGTTCTTGAAGAACCGGTTTACCAGGTTGCGCACTTCAAAGCGGGTGGCTTCTTTCCGTCCGATCAATGGCAGATAGATGTGGGCCCGCCCGTCTTTTACGTGCTTCACATAGCCTTTCTTCTCAAGAATCCGGATGGTGGTGAGCACAGAGTTATAGGCCAGAGAAGGCTTGGCGGGCAGCACTTCCAGTACCTGGTGCACCGTGGCCGAGCCTTTCTGCCAGAGCACATCCATCAGTCGAAGCTCAGCTTCGGTGAGGGTTGGCGATTTCCGTGGAGGCATTCTTCTGTTCCCTGATTAATTAGACGCAGGACAAAGGAAAATAGTAACTAATTCTTTAGTTGAAGTGCAATGCTTAAGAGACAGCTTGTAAGATGTTGATTATGAAGCGGCAAGAGAGAGGATGGAGAGCTGCTTGATAGGCTTTTGGCTCTTGGCTCTTGGCTCATTTGGATTTTGATCCTTTCCTTATCTGCATTCATCCGTATCTGCGTTCATCCGTCTCATCAGCGTCATCAAGCGATAAGGTTTGCTCATCTTGTCATCCGCCCCAACGTGGGCTTAGTCTGAAATAGAGGTGAACCCGTGCCTGAAACTTTTGCCGAATACGTTCAGCGTCTGCGTGGATACCTGGGCAGCAAAGATCCCCTTCAATCCATGCAGGAAACCCCCTCTACTCTTGCCAATCTCCTACACTCCACTTCCGATGCGGTGTTGAGTCATCCTCTGGCGCCGGGCAAGTGGTCAGCACAGGAGATTGTGGCCCATTTGGCGGATGCCGAACTGGTTTCCGGATTTCGTTTTCGCCTGATTGCCGGTTCAGACGATGGTGTGCCCATTCAGGGTTATGATCAAGACCGCTGGGCCGCAACCGGCAACTACCGTACAGTCCCCATCGAGCAAAGTCTCCAATCATTTACTTCCCTGCGCGAGATGAATGTGCGCTTCCTCCGATCTTTACCCGCGAGTGCATGGGACAAGTACGGACTTCATTCCGAACGCGGCCGCGAAACCCTGCGCGATCTCATGACCCTGCTCGCAGGTCATGATCTGAATCATCTTTCGCAGATCAAAAGCATTGTGGATAGCAAACAGGCAGTGAGCGCGTAGACTCGTGTGGCACAGCCGCCCCCGGTTGTGCGTGAACATCCCAAAAGAAAAGCCCGGATTGCCTCCGGGCTTTTTCACACGAAAAAAGATGTTTGTGGATCACAGCCGCCTCGGCTGTGCGGATTACAGTGTCCTCTCCATCATCTGCAGAGTAAGCTGATTGAACCGCACCGGATCAGGAATCTCTGAGCCTTCGGCCAGCAGCGCCAGCGAGTACAGCAGTTCAATCGAATCGCCCACGGTCGCGTCTTCCTTATTCGTCTGGAAGCGGTCGTACAGGCGCAAAGTGATGGGGTGATTGGGATTGATCTCCAGGATGCGTCGCTGTTTTGGCCCGCCGCCTTTTCCCTTCTGCAGCAGGCGCTCCAATTGCGGGCTGTATTCATGCTCTTCCGTAACCAGGCAGGCTGGGAAACTTACCAGACGGTTTGAGAGCCGCACTTGTTTTACATATTCGTCCAGCTTCTTCTGAACTGTCTCCAGCAGGCTCGAATATTCTTCCTGCTTCTTCTTCAACTCTTCCTCGGCCTGTTTCTTCTCTTCTTCGGTGCCAAGCTGGATATTGCCCTTGGCGATCGACTTGAGCTTTTTGCCTTCGTATTCAAAGACATGCTGCACCAGCAACTCGTCGACGGGATCACTCATGTACAGCACTTCATAGTCTTTCTTCCTCACGGCTTCCAGGTGTGGCGAGTTCTCGATGACTTTGCGTGATTCGCCGGTGAGATAGAGAATCTCAGATTGTTCGGGCTTCATGCGTCCGGCATAATCCTTCAACGTGGTCAGCTTTTCCGGATCATTGGACGATTCAAACAGCAGCAGCGAGAGAATCTTGTCTTTGTTCTCATAGTCGGCAGAGACGCCTTCTTTCATGGCACGCCCGAATTCCTTCCAGAACTTGAGATAAGTTTCCGGGTCTTTCTCCTGCATCTCTGCAAGCGCATCCAGGACTTTGCGTGTGAGCCATTTCTTGATCTGGCCAATGTGGCGATCCTGCTGCAGGCGCTGGCGCGAGATATTCAGCGGAAGGTCGCTGGAATCCACCACGCCTTTGATGAAGCGCAGGTAACGGGGCAGCAGGTCTTCGCATTTCTCCATCACCATCACACGCTTGGAGTAGAGTCTGAGACCGGCTTCCGAGCCGTGATAGAAGAGATCATAGGGGGCATGCGATGGGATGAACAGCAGCGCCTCATATTCATGTACCCCCTCTGCCTTGAAAGGCAGTGTCTTCAGAGGCTCCGTCCAGTCATGCGCAATGTGCTTATAGAACTCGAAATAATCTTCTTTGGTCACCTCCGACTGCTTGCGTGTCCAGATGGGCTTCATGGAGTTGAGCACCTTGGTCTCGATCTCCGGCCCCTGCTGGTCGGGAGGCAGTTCCTCTCCGGTCATCTGGTTTACTTTTTTCTCTGATGGGCCTTCATACATGATGGGATAGGCGATCAGGTCCGAATAACGGTGGACGATGGTGGCCAGCTTCCAGCGGTCGGCGTAATCTTCAATGCCGTTTTCAGGATCGGCTTTCTTCAAGTGCAGGATGATGTCGGTTCCAATGGCCGCTCTTTCCGCCGGTTCCAGCGTGTAGGTCCCGTCGCCCGTGGATTCCCACTTGGTTGCCATTTGTTCCCCGGCCCGGCGCGTGATCACGATCACTTTCTCTGAGACCATGAAGGCTGAGTAGAAACCTACGCCAAACTGTCCAATCAACTCGGCAAAGGCCTGCGCGGACGAGCTTTCCTGGATGCGCTTGCGCAGCTCCTGCGTGCCCGAGCGGGCGATGGTGCCAATGTTCTGGATCAGCTCATCGCGGCTCATGCCAATGCCGGTATCGCTGATGGTCAGCGTATGCGCCTTCTGGTCGGGCTTCAGGCGGATTTCGTATTTATGGTCCTGCGGAACCAGTTCGCTGTTGGTCAGGGACTCAAAACGGAGCCGATCCAGGGCATCAGAAGCGTTGGAGATCAGTTCGCGTAAAAAAATTTCCCTCTCAGTGTAGAGAGAATGGATCATCAGGTGGAGAAGCTGGGTCGTCTCAGCCTGAAATTGATAAGATTCAACGGTGGCAGTACTCATGGACGGATTATCCTCATCAGAAAGTTTTGCACTATTAATTTTACGGCAATACGCAATGGCTGCAAGTGGGTACAGACATCGGAAACCAGTGCCGGATAAAAACGGCAGAAACAACCTTAAAACTTTTCAATCTGCTGTTTACCTGCTCATTGATTCTATCTACATCATCAGTGTTAAGATTTTGACTTTTCAGCGTGAATCAGCATTCATCAGCGGACAAATAGAACTTATAGCGCCAGCAACTTCGCCGCGTTCCCGCCAAGAATCTTCTGCTTGTCCCCATCAGAAATCTTTAGCGCCCTGATACTCTCCAGCATCTTTTCGATGCTGCCGATCTGGTGCGGATAATCGCTGCCCGCCAGGATGTGCTCAACTCCGGCAAACAAAATAGCCAATTCGATAGCTCGAGGGTCAAAGTTTACGGTATCAAAGTAGAACTGCTGCTTCAGGTATTCGCTTGGTGGCTTGTTGATATTCTTGCGGCAGTCCGCAAAGGCTTCGTAGCCCCGGTCAAGTCTTTCCGCCAGATACGGAATCGCGCCGCCCAGATGTCCCAGCACCCAGCGGATACGCGGGAAACGCTCCGCGACACCGCTGAAGACCAGTCCTGATGCGGCCAATGTGGTATCCATGAGAAAGCCGACCAGCGGCATGAGCCAGTACTCCAGCATGGCCTCCACCCCCACCGGATTCGTGGGATGAATGTGTATCACCGCCCCCAGTTCATTGGCGACTTCATACAGTTTCCAGAAGCGCTGATCAGAAAGAGCTACGCCATTGATGTTGCTGAAGACCATAGCTCCCCTGAATTTCAGTTGCTCCATGGCCCGGCGCAACTCCGTCACGGATGCATTTGGAACATTGAGCGGCAGTGTAGTCAGGGCCACATAGCGGCCTTTTTTGTCTGCGACCACGCGGGCAAAGATATCGTTCACCTGGCTGGCCAGCCGCACCGCGGTCGATGGCTCCTCTATATGTGTGCCCGGCGTAGTGAGAGTAATGACCTGGGTATCTATACCGGCATCTTTCAGTACCTGCTCGCGGTAATCGATGTCGCGATGCCCGCGAACGGCCACGTTGTAATCACCGGGATAATGCAACTGCGGATTGCCTTCCGCATCGTAGGTGATGCGTACGGCGCTGGGTCCCTGCTCCAGGGCCTTGATGTACTCAGGTGGATAGTAATGATTGTGAAAGTCAATGATGGGCATCGGCAGCCGCTTCCTTCAGTCGTTGGCGTGACCAGACAAAGTACACGGGCAGCCCTAAAAGAAGCAAGCCCAGGCCAAACATGCTGTCATGGGGATTGGCTAAGCACTGATTGATCACAATACCCAGTGAAGCCACGATGAATAGCGCCGGAATCACCAGGTAAGCACGCGCAAGAAATCGTGGCTTATATTCCCTGTTCCTCCGCAGCACGAACAGTCCTGCTGCCAACAATGCAAAGAAGAGCCATTCGGTATAGACCACGCGGGTGAAAAGGCTGCGATAGGTGTTGGTGGCCACCAGTACTGAGGACCAGACGGCCTGCGCGACAATCGCCAGATATGGGGTCTGGCGCGTCGAATGCACTGCCCCCATCCAGCGGAAGGCGAGGCCATCCTGCGCCATAGCGTAATAAACCCGCGGCCCTGCCAGAATAATTCCGTTCAACGATCCCAGTGCGGAAATAACTACCAGCGCAGAGATTGCTCCTCCGGCTCCGGCGCCTAGGATACGCTGCATTGCATCGGCCGCCACATGCCTGGAGTTCGCCACCTCCCCCAGCGGGAGAATTTAGTGATAACCCGCGTTCAGCAGCATGTAGCAGGCCGTGACCGTCAAAGTTCCCAGCAGCAGAGCGCGCGGAATTGTATGTTGGGGATCTTCGGTCTCTCCTGCCAAATAAGTCACCATGTGCCATCCTCCAAAAGCAAACAGACCCGCAGCCACTGCCAGCCCGAATGCCCCTATGGAAACGTCCCGGGTGTAGAGTTCGGGTAGCATCGTCTGATGCGCCCTGCCTCCGAGAGTAAAAAACAGAAGCACCATCAAAAAGATGGCCGCTACTTTGATCACGGTGAGCGCCACCTGCACAGTGCCGCCCAGTTTGACTCCCAGGTAGTTGATGGCCGAAAGCAGAACAATCGTAGCAATGGCGACCATGCGAATGGCCGTCTCGCTCAACGGCGCAAAATAAGCAATGTAGCGGGCCATGATCACCGCAATGGCCGCGATAATGCCGGAATGTACGCTCCAGAACATGGCCCAGCCCCACAGGAATCCCAAAGCTGGAGAGAAAATCTGCCGCAGGAAAACATAGACGCCACCAGTCTGCGGAAACACCGAGGTAAGCTCCGCGCACACCAGCGCCCCGCAGAATGTCAGCAGTCCCGCAGCCAGCCATGCCAGCATTACCAGTGTTGTGTTGGGAACCTGCCGGGTGATCTCTGAAGACTGAATAAAAATGGAAGCGCCCAGAATGATGCCCACGACCAGGGCCGCGGCATGAGGCAGGCGCATGGATCGTCTGAGAGCGGGAGGCATGCAGGCATTATAGGCAAAGCTTAACCGCAGAGAACGCAGAGATCGCAGAGAAGATTGAGTAAATGAGTAATTGGTAATTGGGTAAATTAGCTCTTAGCTATTAGCGCTTTGCTCGGTGTATGTGTGCCGATCTGCTGAATCGCTATCATCTGTGTTGCGATTTATCAACTTTAATCCGCTTCATCAGCGGTAAGGTTTTTGGTTGTAGTTGAGCGATAATACCCACCATGGGATACGAACTCTGTGCCGTCGTCGGCAGCGAAAAGGCCCTGCGTGCCTTCACCATCGGCCTTGACGCAAGGATTGTGCCGCTGGCCGCTGGCATGTCGCTCGTGCCGCTCACAGAAAAACTTCTGGAAACCCTCAAAGCAGATTCGGGCGACGATGCCAAAACTGTCTCCCCGGTTTTCGAGTTTCTCTATCGCGCGATTGTCGACCGCGCCATAGCAGCTTCAGAAGAGGGACCTCTCGCTTACGTGGAAGCCGGGTATTTTGGAGGTCAAGGCCTGCAGATGGCCGTGGCCTGGGATCAGGGAAATATGGTCATGGAGCCCTCAGACACTGATAATCCCATCAACCAGGCTTTGCGCCTTCTGGGGGTCAAGGCCGCTCCGCCCGATGACGAGTTTGACACTATCGGCCTGGGCCGCCATCGCCGCACTGCGCGGTGGTAAAAGTCCCGCCGCCTATAAATTCCTTTGATACACTTCATTAAGGCTTTTAATTGGCTTATGGGGCGCGCCGCTGCTACCCTGTGCTTGTCATCTCTATCCACTAACGTCACTCGGAATTTCATCCCAATATAAGAGGAGACTATGTCGAGCGAACTTCGGAATTTCCTGGCCCTCTCGTATGACGAATTGGAACAACTGAATCTTCAGGTCAAGGAGCAGCGTAAGAAACGCGTTGCTCCTGACAAGATCCAGGAAGACCGGATCAAGTACCTGACCGACCAGAAAGGCATTAAAGCCATAACCGTGCTCTTCAGTGATCTTGAAGGCCGGTTGCACATGCTGGACTACGACAAGAAGTTCCTCATCAAAAGCTGGGACAACCTGACCTTCGACGGCTCGTCCATTCGCGGATTCACCGCCCAGCGGGAAAGCGATTTGCGCCTCGGTATCGACTGGAGTTCCTTCTATTGGGCTCCCGCAGATATCTTCGGTTCGGGCAAGGTGCTGGTCTTCGGAGAAGTCATCGATAAGGGCGGCACGCCCTATACGGCAGACATTCGCGGCATCCTTAAAAGTTTCGCCGAAAACCTTTATAAAGCCAAGGGTTACACGCTCAACGCTGCCAATGAGATTGAAGGATTTCTTTTCAAAGGCTCGGACGCTGAACGCCGTTACCATGAAACCGGCAAGTTCGAATATGTGAACACTGGCGGTTACTATCACTCGCTGCCGGGCGATGCCCTGCGCACCTTTATTGACACCACGGCGGAAGTGCAGCGTGCCATGGGCTTCCAGAACGAAAAAGACCATCCTGAAGTTGCGCCTTCGCAGTTCGAAATCAATTACAGCTATGGTGAAGTCGTGGCTGCTGCCGACCAGATTCAGCTCTACAAGCTGATCTGCCGCCAGGTCGCCACCAAGATGGGCCTTACCGCCTCATTCCTGCCCAAGCCCGTCGTAGGTGTGAACGGCAACGGCATGCATACCAACGTTTCCATCAGCAAAAACGGCAAGAACCTTTTCTGGGACGCGAAGGGCGAAGAGAAACTCAGCCAGATGGGTTGGAGCTTTGTGGATCGTATCCTGACGCACGGCAATGATCTCTGTCTCATGCTCAACGCCAGCGTAAATGCGTATCGCCGCCTGGATCCGCACTTTGAAGCTCCGAACCAGATCAAGGCGTCAGCCACCGATCGCGGCTCCATGGTGCGCATCCCGATCGGCAATGAAAAGAGCATGCGCGTGGAAGTGCGTTCAGTCGCGCCGGATGCCAATCCCTACATGGTGATGTACTCCATCTTCAAGACCGGATTAGACGGCGAGACAGCTACCATCAAAAATTTGCGACAAGCTGAGCGCTATCTGCCGGACAACATCTATACGGCCATGGAAAACTTCCGCAACTCCAAGTGGACAACATCCCTGCTCGGCGAGGACGTCAAGGGTCGCTATGCTGACCTCAAGCAGGCCTCGGCGGACCGCTGCCCGCGCCTGCTGGGCACATTCGTAAAGCCGCCCGAGGTGCAGTACCACCATGATGTGTATAACCAGTTCCTCTGGAACATGTTCTAAACGTCAAACGCCCTGGCCTGCGGCCAGGGCGTTACTTCTTATTTCGCTGCCGCTGCCAGTCCAGCTTCTTCCAGCCTGCGCTCTCGCATACTTTGGTTCTGAGCCAGCAACAAAGTTGCATCCCTCTGGAGCAAGGGTGCATCCTTATCGCCAGCCATTCCTGGCAGGAGAAAGACATTGAAACGACTGGCTCTTGTTCTGCTTTTATCTGCTATCTCTATATCCGCAACCTCTGCCTGTGCCCAGCAGTTTGATGTAGCCGTTGGCGTCAGCGGACTCAAATCCGCGCCTGCTTCTGATGCCCTGCTTGATCTCGATCATTCGCCTCAATCCGTGGGTGGAGGAGCGTTCCCGGTGATCAGCGGTGATTTCCTCTTCAAACACCAATTTGGTGTTGGCGGCGAGGTCTTCTGGAGAGCCACCCGCAACCTTTATCAGGCATTTAGCGCGCAACAGCCCTTCCGTCCGGTTTTCTATGATTTCAATGCGGTATGGGCACCCAAGCTGGGCAAGCAGGCGGCCGCTCAGCTTGAGGGAGGAATTGGCGCCGAAAGTGCCCGTTTCTATACACCGTTCGTGACCTGCAACTTCGTTTCATGCACGAATTTTGTGAGCAGCAATCACTTCATGGCGCACCTGGGCGGCGGCCTGAAGATCTACATCTGGCACAACGTCTTTCTGCGCCCGGAGGCCCACTATTACTTCATTCACGACAACTCGGAATTCAGCGGCAACAACGCCATTCGCGTCGGAGCCTCGATCGGCTACACGTGGAGATCGGAATACTGAGACGCACGAATATCTAAACCAGCAAAGCCGGCGACAGGACATGATCCTTAAAGCCGCGCCCTTACCGGGCGCGGCTTTCTTCTTTACTGTACGACCAGCGTGATGGTCGAGTTCTTCGTGACTGAAGCCCCGGTTGCAGCCACGCTCACCATATATGTTCCCGCCGGAGTTCCGGTCACAAATTGTTGTTGGTGTGTATGACTTCCGCCACCGCAGGCTGTCATGCTCACGATCATCGCGATGGCCAGCAGCAACACGCACACAAGCTGCACCCGCCGCTTCCTGCTGGAGAATCCGCCCACCAGCACCAGGCCAAAAAAGACTGTGCCGGTTGCCGCCAAGGCATTCAGGCCGTGTCCTGCTGAGGCCGTGGTGACTGTTCGTGCCGTGGTAGTGATGGTCAGCGTGGTACTGGCTGGGCTGCCATTCACCGTGACCGTTGGCGGATTGAATCCACAACTTGCACCCTGCGGCAATCCCGAACAACTGAAGTTTACAGTTGCGTTGAAACCGCCCTGAGGATTGATTGTGAACGTGTATTGAGCGGATTGCCCCGCAGGCACCGTTTTGCTGGCACTGGGGATGTTCACGGTGAAATCCGGAGGCGTTGTGCCTACTGTGACCACGAACGCAGCCGAGGTGCTTGGCAGATACAAGCTGTCTCCGCTGTAAGTAGAGGTGATGCTGTGCTGCCCGACGGCAAGCGTGGAAATTTGCATTGCCGCCGTGCCTGAAGCATTCACAGTTCCGCTGCCCAGCGTTGCCGTTCCTTCCTTGAAGGTCACCGTTCCTGTTGGAGCCAGCATTCCTGGAGCTTTGTTGATGGTTGCAGTCAGCGTCACTGTCCCGCCGATTCCAGGATTGGCCGGATTGCCATTCAGCGAAGTAGCCGTCGGCGTAATCACCGTGACTGCCGTAGCCGCAGAAGTGCTGCCGGCATAGGTAGAATCGCCGAAATACAGAGCCGTGATGTTATGCGGCCCGGGTGTGAGGCTGGTGGTCTGCAGTGTTGCCACTCCTGTGTTGTCCAGCGTCGCCGAGCCCAGCACCGCGGTTCCCTGCTTGAAGTTCACGGTGCCGGTGGGCGTGGTCGATCCAGCGCCTTTGTTGACTGTGGCGGTCAGCGTCACCGTTCCGCCCAGTGGGGGATTTTGCGTGCTGGCATTGATCCCTGTCGTGGTAGGTGCAGTGCCTCCAGCCGGATCGATCACAGTAACCACCGCTGTAGCCTGCGCCGTTGCACCTTTGGGATCAACCACGGTCAGCATCACTGTGGTGGTTCCCTTCGGGTATGGCCCAGCCGGTGTCTGGGTCATGGTGATCGAATCACCATCAGGATCGAAGGAGCCATTATCGACGCTTGCATCGGCACTGCCACCCAGCGTCGCGGCGGGTACAGTCACATCATGCACCAGCGCATTGGGTACATGGTTGTTGTTGCAATTGAAGGCGCACGCCGGCAGTTGCAGCGTGTAAGACTGGCCTGCGCTTGCGCCACCTACATCACTGATTACAACTGTATATGTTGTCCCTGAAACGGTATTGAATCTGCATTTCTGTGAGGTGCCGCTTACTCCTGCATCAGCCAGATAGTTTGTCGCAATATTTGCCGGATCGAAGCTGGGTGAATAGGCCACCTCGAACATCGATATCGCGGCAGGCGAACTCAGTTGCGGATTCAGACACGTGGAGCGGCAGGCGGTAAAGGTATAGGAGTCGAACGTCCTGGAACCAACTGCAATCGTTCCCGGAAAAACTTTCGACGCCTGACAGGTGGAACCGATCCCATTCCGTGAGACACGATTCGTCTGTGTACCCGTAGCACCGGTGAGACCAGCTAATCCAGGAGCGGGAGTAGTCCCGAGCGTGTTCGTCAGCGCAAGCTGTCCTATAGGGACAGAAAAATCAAGGTTTCTGGTGGTGCCGCCGTTGAAGGTGGTGGCCAGAGTGAAGTTGATGGTTGCCCCGCAGGGTGCATCGTTCCCTATGGTGAAGGTCAGCGGGCTCAGGTTCGCGAATGATGCGGTCCCGATGGGCAGGTCAGGAAAGTTTGTAGTGTTTGGCTGTGTAATGGTTACGCCCGGCGTTGAGGTCGTCAGCACACCACTTACGCCGGTAGCGTCCAGCACTCCTGAGCTGTTCTTCAGTTGGATCACGATCTTGCCGCCTTCGCCGATCTCCAGCACGCCGTTTCCGTTTCCAGGATTTTCGCTGACAGTCACACTGCTAATCTCAGGATTGGCAGTGCCGGGCATACCCAGCGACTTCACTGCTTCGTATGCCATCACGATGCCGCTGCCGGAATCACGGTCGAACCCCGGAGCCATGATATCGATGGCTGTGCTGGTCAGCGCTGTACGGATTTGCGCCTGCGTTAATGCAGGATTGGCAGATTTCACCAGCGCCGCCACCCCCGCCGCGCTCGGTGCCGCTGCAGAGGTTCCGAAAAATGGATTTGGAAATCCTCCTACGCCAGTCACCGATACTCCATCTGCGGCGGTAATGTCTGGCTTGTTCAGCAGCGTGCCGCCTGACGCCGAAAAATTCCCCGGCGTAATCGCGGTTCCATCGCCATGAAAAAAGATGTGGCGCGGGCCGTCAGAGCTGAAGAACTCCGTAAGATTGGCTGCGTTAAACGGATTAGGGAATGGTCCGACTGCCGGTGTGGCCGCCACCGTGTAAGCTCCTGAAGCGGCTGAGTGTCCATGCGTCTCACCAGCGGTTGAAATCTGCAACAGCCCTTCGAGCGCCTCCAGATGGAAGAAGCGATTGGCAGCGCCCGGCTTTTGAAACACCACGTAACGGTTTCCGGGAAAGGTCGCCGTGATAGATACCTGTTCAAACGGGTCCTGAGTCCCGTTCTGCACATTGGTGGAGGCCGCCACCACCGTGGTGCTCGTAGGGTCGAGCACGTACAGGTCATAGTCATTGCTGGAACCGCCCAGCGGATCGGCCCAGTGAAGCACTGTGGCAGCCGCCAGCGAAAGGCTGGTATCGAATGGAGCGACCCCAAAAGAATGCACGTTGCCCGCAGGGAGAGGAGCAGCAGCGGGCACCGGATTGAAATCGGCTTCATAGGTCCCAGAGTTGCCTGCATCCAGGCTCCCTTCATTGCCCGCTGAAGAGAAATACAGCGCGCCATCAGCAACCACATCATTCACTGCCTGGATCACCACACCGCCGTTTGTGTTGGAGACAATCGAGGCAGCCTGCCCATCCTGAAAGGCGCTTTCCACAAAATAGAAGACGTCATCGACGATAATGTCGCAACCTGCAGCCCGCAGATCGCGGATGTTCTGGGCAAAACTGGTGATGCCGTTGAACGCGGTCGCAAAATAAAGGCTCGCGCCCGGCGCCATGTCATGGATGATCTCCATCATGGCCGTGCCTTCGTCGCCGCTTCCCGTCTGGCCGGGAAGCACAGTGACGCAAGGTGGTGTTCCGCAGGTGGGCGGCAGATCGCCTGTTGCCTGGCTCAGCGCAAGGTTGGTTACACCGTCAGAAAGCACACCAATCTTCAGCCCCGATCCGTTCACGCCGAAGGTGCCGCGCGCATCAAAGGCGCGGTGCGTCAAGTCGCCTTCCGTGGTTACGCTGCCCTGTCCGGTTTGTACCGTGGCCTGCATCATGGCCGCCAGGCTGGCTCTTACTCTCGCGGCCCGGGCCATGAAGTTGCTGCTCAGGTTGTACCGGCTGCCATGGGTCCGCGCTTCCCGCTTGGGCGAGATGAAGATCACCTCCGGAAAAGCGGCAATGCTTTCCACCTGCATAGCGGGAACGATGGCCCGCACGCTGCGCATACCCGGATAAGAACTCAGCACCTGAGCGCCGGCCGCGGTCAGCTTTTTGAGTAAGTCAGGGCTAACCACCGCCGTAATGTCGAGCACCAGATTGTTTCTGTCATCAAGGTCTACGCCCGTGTAAAGGTAAGGTACACCCGGAGCGGCGGGCTGGCCCTGCAGCATCCTGATCGTGTAGAGCACGTTCGAATCGATCTTCTGCTGCGCAGGCGTACGCGCGTTCTTTTCCTGCTGCAGCATCTGCATCTGCTGTTTCGCGTTTGCGCCAATCTCCGCAGCGCCCTGGAACTGGCTGGCTTGCGGCACCATAAACTCCGGCGGCACGCTCGGCTGGAACTTATGGAATTTCAGGTCTGTACTGGTATCTGTTGCTACGGTCTGCGCAGGCAGCATTGACGCAGACATAAGGAAAACTGCGAGGACGATGATTGCGGAGAGCCGGAATCGTCCCTCGGGGCCCAATCGATGGATGATCATCTTTTTCCTCTTAGTATGTGCAGGATGGTTAGAAACAACAGTGATTGCAATCGCCTCACCACCGTGAAGCGAACGGAATAATCCTGAGCGCTATCCTCAGGTGTTCACTACCGGCATCCTGCCGATTGTGAGTTGCTGGATGCTAGATAGTGTAATAGGACACGCCACTGTTGCAAGAAAAAATTAGAAAATGATCGAAATTATGTAAAGTAAAGTTAAGTGGAGAGAGGAAGTCTTACCGCTGATCACGCGGATTGAATAAATACATAGATCCTTCGCTTCGCGCTTTAGACCTTCATTCCGGAAATACTATTGCGGCGCTCGCTCAGGACACCAAAAGGGAGGGAGCATGGAGTACGAGGCAGCAACGTTGTCCAACCCAAAAAGTCACAGCGTCTCAGACGGAAAGTTGGGCTGATTCCTATGGCCGATTGCCTCACTGCTTCTTTCCCTGCTTCTGCGTCCAGGTCAGGTAAGCATCCAGCCTCTGGATGGCTGCCTGATGTGTGGCCAGCAGGTTCTCATCGTCTCCTTAATCTGTAGATTTGTAATTGCAAGGGCAGGATTTTTCGTGCACGTTCGATCTCCCGATTTTAATCAGCATCATCGGCGTTTATCAGCGGCAAAAATTAAGTAACTACGGGTAGCCCGAATGAGAACACCGACCCGTGCCCCAACTGGCTGGTCACCTCAATTCGTCCGCCATGGGCCTCCACAATCGCTTTCACAATCGCCAATCCCATGCCGGTTCCCTGCACCCGGTAGCGCTGGCCCTGTCCACGATAAAACTTGTCGAAGATCATCGAGCGTTCCAGGTCGTCAATGCCTACGCCGCGATCGGCCACGCTGGTAATCAGCCGGTCATTTTTCACTTCACTGCTGATGAAGATAGGCGAGCCTTCATCGGAATACTTGACCGCATTCTCCAACAGATGTTGCAGTACTTTCCTGATCCACTCCACGTCCATCATCACCGGCGGAAGCTGCTGCGGCAGCCGAATTTGCAGCGGATGCCCCTGGAACGCCTGCTGCGAGCCATCCAGAGCTGCATGGATGGCCTCACGTATCTGGTGCGGCCCGAGATCCAGCTTCACTTCTTTGGCATCGAGCTGCGCCATCTCCACCGCTTCACCCACCAGGCGGTTCAGCCGGTCGCTCTCTTCTTCAATTACGGCCAGCAGGTCCTGCCGCTGATCCGCATCGAGAGTGGCCCCGGAGAGCAACGTAGTTACGGACGCTTTGATGGAGGTCAGCGGCGTGCGAAACTCATGCGTCACTGAATCGAGCAGCGCCGAACGCAGCCGTTCGCTCTCGCGCGAAGCCTCGGTGCGCGCCAGCTTTTCCACAGCGTTGCTGCGTTCAATGGCGGTGGCAATCAGCGCGCCAATGGCTTCCAGCGTCTCCCGCGATCCAATCTCCCCGGTCAGGCCCAGCGATCCCATAGCGCGCATTCCCAGCTTTACCGGAACAATTGCCAGCCTGCGCTCCGGTTGAAACACCATCTCGCCGCGCAAGGCTGCGTCTTTCAATTCTTCCACCGGGATTTCCTGCGGCTGCGGTCCTGAGCGGTAACTCTCGTCCTTGCCTGACAAGTACAGCGCCGCATGGTTCACACCAAAGGTCTGTACGACATACTGAGGGATCATCTTCAGCAGTTCCAGCACGTTCTCCGTCACCAGCAGTTCTTCGCTAAAGCGGTAAAGCCGCTCCAGTTCCTGCCGGCGGCGATGGGCTTCCATGGTCTGCCGCCGCGCACGCTCGGAAAGATTGCTGGCAATCACCGAGACAAAGAAGAAGGCAAACAGCGCCACCCAGTTCTGGGTCTCGGCAATGGTGAAGGTTCCGGTAGGAGGGAGGAAGAAGAAGTTAAAACTCAGCGCCGCGCCCATCGAAAGCGGAATGGCGTAACGCAATCCCCAGGCCGCCGCGACTGAAAGAATTCCTAATAAAAAACTTACGGCGACCGTTGTAGGATTTACATGCAATACCCTGTGATACACAAAGGTGATCGTCACCAGCAGCGTGGCGCACACTAGGATACGCGCAGGAACATTCACGCACCTGATTGTAACTCTCGCTGTATCAGGAAAGGATAAGTGCCAAAGACACCCGAGCAGTGGCTGGAGCAGGCGGCGCCGGAGAAGAAGACCGGCATCTTCAAGCTCTTCCTCGGCTACGCCCCCGGCGTCGGTAAAACGTACAACATGCTCAGCGAGGCCCTGCGCCGCCACAAGCGCGGTGAAGACGTGGTCATCGGCCTGGTCGAGACCCACGGACGCAAAGGCATTGCCGAACTGGCCGCCCAACTTGAGACCATCCCCCGGCGCAAGCTCGAATACAAAGGCACCATCTTTGACGAGATGGATGTCGATGCCATTATCGTCCGCCGCCCGCAGGTGGTGCTTATCGACGAACTGGCGCACACCAACGTGGAAGGCAGCAAGCACAAGAAGCGCTACGAGGATGTCCTGGAAGCGCTGGAAGCCAAGATTGACGTGCTTTCCACCATGAACATCCAGCACCTTGAGAGCGTCACGCCCACGGTGCAGAGCGTCACCGGGATTCAGATCAGGGAGACCGTTCCTGATTGGGTGTTGGAGCGTGCCAATGAAGTGGTGCTCGCCGATCTTACCCCTGAGGCCCTGCAGACCCGCATGAAGCGCGGCGATATCTATCCCGTGGACCGCGCCGACAAGGCCCTGAGCAACTTCTTCCGGTCCGGAAACCTGCTGGCCTTGCGTGAACTGGCCCTGCGCCACGTCACCCATTCGGTGGATCGCAGCCTTGAAGCCTACCTCACGCGCAAGAACATCGACCAGAACTGGGGCGTGAGCGAACGCGTGGCCGTCTGTATCAGTTCCAATCCGGCCTCGCAGCAGCTTATCGCCCGGGGCGCGCGCATGGCCCAGGGACTGGATGCGGATTTCTACGTCCTGCACGTGGAACTCGGCAAAGGCCGCACCGAAGAGCGCAGTAAATCGCTGGAGACCAACATTCGCTTCGCTGAAAATCTGGGCGCAAAGATGGTGCGCCGCCAGGGTACCTCGGTGGCCAAAACTGTGGCTGAATTTGTGCGCGAATATAAGATTACGCAGATTATCTTCGGACGCTCGGCCATCCACGGCTGGCAGAAGTATCTCTATTTGTGGGCGATGCATCGCCTGCTGGCCAACGCCCCCGCCGTCGACGTCCACATCGTGACCCAGGAGGCGTGGTAAATGCCTGATCGATCGCGCATTTTAGTTGTCGATGACGAAACCCAGATCACCCGCGTGCTCAAGACTACCCTCAGCTCGCAAGGCTACGAGGTAAAGACCGCCACCAATGGTGAAGAAGGTTTCAATGCCACCATGGACTGGCTGCCCGACCTGATCATTACTGATTTATCCATGCCCCGCATGAACGGCGTTGAACTATGCCGCGCCGTCCGTGAACGCTCCCAGGTGCCCATTATCGTGCTCTCCGTGCGCGGCGATGAGAAAAACAAGATCGAGGCCCTTGATGCCGGCGCCGACGATTACGTAACCAAGCCTTTCAGCGCCAATGAACTGCTGGCCCGCATTCGTGCCAATCTCCGCCGCGTGGCCGCCGGAAAAGAGAGTGTTTCAGAACCCATCGAGCAGGGCGACTTCTTTATCGATCCCGAAGCGCGCATCGTCCGCGTAGACGGCAAAGAGATTCACCTGACGCCCAAAGAATTCGACCTGCTGGTCTATATGGCCCGCCACCCGAATAAAGTACTGACGCATCGCGTACTGTTAAACGCAGTCTGGGGCGGCGACAGCGTCCAGCAACCAGAATACCTGCGCGTCTTCATCAACCAATTACGCAAAAAAATCGAACCCGGCGAGACGCCCCGGTACATACTGACTGATCCATGGGTGGGGTATCGTTTTCAGCCGGGAGAAGAGTAAGACAATACTCGTATGGCACAGCCCTGCTCATGTGCATTGCCATGCTCGTGTGGCACAGCCGCCCTCGGCTGTGCGGAATACACCTACTCCTTTGATCAGAGTATCCATCTCCCGGGTGGTGGAGGGTATGTGCGCCAGCCATCTGGGCGGAGCTGCATTGCAAAGCGGTATAGACCGAAAGTCCGCACTGTCCTGCCGAAAATCGCCAATGCCAGGAAAACTCGATGCAAAAAGCAACAATCAGCTAAACCTAAAAAGCAATCCGCACAGCCGAGGGCGGCTGTGCCACACAGCAATCCAGATCCAACAAGAAATCCCAAACCCACTAGCTGGCGGGCCTGAAGGTGATCTTGATTTCCTGCTCCTGCTCTACGGCCTGGCCGTTGAGGGTGGCCGGCTTGTAACGCCACTGTGTAACTGAGTCGAAGGCTGCATCTTTGAACACCGGAGCTCCGCTCACAAAACGCGGATTGCTCACTTTGCCATCTTTTCCGATGGTGACTCTCACAACCACCGTTCCGGAGAGCCGGCGTGCCTTGGCAATGGCTGGATAAACTGCCTTTACGCTGGTAAGCAACTGCACCGGAACCAACTCGGATTGCGCGATCATTGCGGGCGTGGCCGAGTTGACCGGCCGAGCCAGTGAAGACAGCGCCGATGATGATCCGCTATTGCCCACAGACAGATTGGACGATACCGCTTCAGTCGTCTGCTGCTGTTGCGCGGTTACACTTGAAATCCTGGACGAACCACCTGTAACGGCAACCGTCGCCGGGCTTGGTTGAGCAGCGGGCCTGGCTTCGGGTTTTACCGGTTCCGGCCTTTTGCTCTCAGGCTTTACTTCAGCCGCAGCAGGCTTCGCACTTGATGATGCAGGAGTCACAGGTTGCGCTGCGGGAGCAGCAGTTGAAGTTGCTGCCGGGGCAGCAGTCGTGCTGGCTGCTGCCGGCGAAGGCGCTGGAGCCGCAGCAGCAGTTACAGGCGCATTCTGGGGCGCGGAAGAGCTGCTTTTACGCAACGCGAACCACGAGCCAACCGCTACAACTGCCAGAATGACCACTACACCCACAACCATGAACTTCTTGTTTCCCGACTCTTTCTGTTCGCCGGCCACTGCGTCAAACGTTCCGAAGCTGGCCCTGGCTACCGGTTCAAGAGCAGGTTCTATACGCTTCTCTTCTCTCCTGGGAAAAGGCACTGGCGCCGGGGCCGGTGCTTCAACCACGGCAGGAGTCTTGATGACTTCGATCTTGGGTGCGGTGGCGGTAGAGCGCGCCGGGGCCATAGCCACGGCTGCGGCTGCGCCATTGGAGCCACTCGATTTGATCACTACGGGCGGCGGCGGGGGCGGGGCCACTGAGGCAGGCGGACGCGGCGCAGTCACCACAGGTTCATTGTGCAGACCTTCATCGCGGGCCCGGCGCTCTTTCAACAGCAACGCAGAAATCTGATCCGCCATGGTCTTCAGTACCGCTACGTGGGTGATGGTGAAGGCATGAGGAGTGGGCGCGAAAACGGCGAGCACGCCCACCACCTTGTTGTCTTCCTTTACGGGAGTCACAACCATGGAGCGAATGCCCAGGGAGCGAATAGCGACGGTATCGACGCGCGTGTCGGTTTCCGCATCGTCACAGCGCAGCTCTTTTCCTGACTGAATGCAGAGCCCAGTGAAGCTGCCTTCCACGCGCAAGGTTACGCCCACGTCGGGCGCGCTGGACCCGCTGCGGGCGCGGCAGATAATTTCATCCGCATTGCCCTCGCTTAAGGCGATAGCTGCACCGGAAGCATTCGTGAAGGCTTGCGCGCGCTGGGCAATGACTGCCAGTTCGTCGGAAGCATTAGACCGCAGTCTGTACTTGGAGTCGGTAGGTTGCGTTGCCATAGTACGCCGTCCCTGAAAATGTATTCTTTACTGCTTTCAGCCGTGCTAAAACACCAGTCCCTGCACAAAGCTTAAAGAACGCTGCCTGCGCAAGGATGTGATACCGGTTGCCTGTGTGCTCACGCACAGAGGGCGCCGTCACTACTAGTTTTCAAATCGCTGGATGGCGAAAGTCAGGCCTTCTGAATACTGTGTTCCCATTCGCTTGTGGGGGTAGTCAGCGTCTGGTGGCAGGAATTTCAAACAGCCTGGTCTTTACGGCCAAACCCGCTTCTTGGCGTCTCCGCCCGCCGCGGCCGACTGCACCGCAACCGGACGCGCAGATTCAGACGGTCCTGCTCCGCCGCCTTCCAGAATCCGGGCCGCTACACGCAGAGCTTCAATCTCTGCCTGTAGTCCTGAAATCTGTGCCTGAAAAATAGCAATTTGATTTTCTTTCTCTTTGATCGCGTCGTAAATATTGGTCATGTATGTGAGCCTCACCGGAGTGCACTATAGCAACACGCACTCGAAAGTCAATTAGTAGAATATCGGCCATTTTCGCACTAATTACCGTCGTTCAATGTACTACTGGCGCTTGCACTTCCGTGTGGCACATTATCACTGCAAAAATACCGCATCAATCACGGCAAAGCTCTGGAAAACAGGTATAAATCCGGGCGATTTCAGGAGAGATGACATATCGTAGTGTCACCCGGAAGGACGGTAGCAGGAGTATCTCGTAAGTAACCGGAAAAATCCGGCAGCGGGAACTTCTGCTCAGGTTTCAATCGCAAAGGACGCAGCGCAGCGGAGCCGCAGAATTGCCATAATTGAAAGCCCTGCCAGAGTCAAATGAGCTTAGAAATTTGCGCGAAAAAAGTACGATTCAAAGTTCCTGGTGGGGCATGAAGGGACGCGACGGAAGCAAGGCTGATCATCCTTCGGCGCACGTTCTTGTGAGAGATGAGGACGCATGCGCCAGCCGTTTCATCAATCTGCTCCACACGGTCACCAGCACAGTGCCGATGATGATCAGCGCCACGCATAACCCCGTCCATACTCCAATGGGCCCCCAGTGGAGCCTGAATGCGAGGAAGCTGCCGAAGGGAATGCCGATCAGCCAGTATCCGAGCAGGTTGGTCAGCATGGGCGTGTGGGTATTCCCTGCACCGCGCAGGGCGCCGGTGGCCACCACCTGCAACCCGTCAAACAATTGAAATACGGCTACCACCATGAGCAGGCTCGCTCCGGTGCGAATCACCTCCATCTGCGGAGAGTAAATTTCGGCGATCAGCCTGGGAATGGAAACAATGATTATCGCCATGCACGACATGAAACCTGCGCCCAGGCAAAGGGCTGTCCAGCCTGCACGCGATGCAGCATGGGGATCGCGCGCACCAAACGCCTGCCCTACGCGCACCGCGGCCGCAGAGCTGATGCCCAGCGGAACCATGTAGGTAATGCTGGCCACATTGAGGGCGATCTGGTGTCCGGCGAGCGCCAGCGCGCCCAAGCGGCCAACCAGCACGGTGGCACAGGCAAATGCTGAAATCTCCAGAAGAAGCTGTCCGGCAGCAGGCAGACCGAGACGCAAAAGTTCGCGGAGGCGCGCCCACTCCAACTCGCGCGAGGCCTGCCACAATCCGCTGGAACGCCGGCGGTCGTAATACACCACAGCCACAGCCAGCACCAGCACCATGTAGACGCGCGAAATACAGGTAGACCAGCCGCTGCCGCTCACGCCAAAGGCGGGAAAGCCCAGGTGGCCATAGACAAACACCCAGTTGCCAAACAGGTTCACCAGATTGGCCGAGATCAAGGCAAACACCACCGGCTTGACGATGTTCATGGCCTGCAGATAACGGCGGAACACGAAGTACAGCACCAGCGGCAGCGTGCTCCAGTTCAGCGCATGAATGAAAGGAACAGTCTCCTTCAGAACGGAAGGATCGACTCCGGAGTGCTGGAGCAATGGCAAACCCGCGAACACCAGGAACATGACGAACGGGGCCAGCACCAGCGTGAAGTAAAGCGCATGGAAGAGATCGCGATGGCACTCTTCCACCCGGCCCGTGCCATATGCCTGGGCGACAAGAGTATCGAGGCCCAGCATGATGCTGCTGCCGAAAATTCCGACCATATAGAAAAGAGTCGTGCCCAGGCTCACGGAGCCGATGGCTACAGCGCTGTTGGGAAGATGGCCCACCATGATGGTGTCCACGAAACCCATGAGCAGCCAGCCCAACTCTGTAAGGGCCAGGGGCGCCGCAAGGTGCAGCATGGGCCGGAATTCACGCCGGATTTCACGAACGGTGAGCACCCATTGATTTAATCACAGGGCAAAGAAGAAGCATTCAGCCCCTGATCATTCTCGTTCACCTCAAGAGCCACTCGGTGGAAGCATTCTCAGATTTACCGCAGAGGGCGCAGAGGACGCAAAGGAGGAAGAGAACAATTGAAAAGCAGAAAAGAACGCGAGTTACCCGAATCAGATGGAGGGTTTGCTAAATACTAAATACTAAATACCAACTACTAAGAACTTCTTCCCCATCTGCTTATCGCCAGCGCAATCGGCAGTCGTACGAGAAAGCGATGCAAGTCAGATTGTGAATTTTTTAAGAAGCCGAATCTTTTCTAAAAATTTCCAGAAAATTACCCTATGCGGTTGCTGTTTTGGCCCCTGCCTGCATCTGAATTTAGTGTGATGAGTTCTGCACTCTTTCCATTCCGCCGGTTCGTCTCCCCACAAAACTCTTCCTTGATTGAATCGTGGTGTCCGGGCTGTGGAGTATTCATTGCCGCCGCCGAGGACGTTCGCAATCTTCAGGCCGCCGAAAGTAGCCATAACTGTCATGGCCAGGAAACCGCTTCTATTCCTCCGCAAAACCAGCGCGATAGTTCCAAATTTCCCAAGAGCGGGACCAGCGGGTGACAGCTTGCCCCAATGAAGATTGGGAAATCGGGGTCATCTGAAAAATCTGGATCCGGGGTTCCGATGACCGGGATGATGCGATCTAATCGCGGTTTTCCGGTCGCCGTAAGATTGGTTTATTGCCGCCTGGCTCGATGACCACCGGCTTCCTCGCCAGGAACTGGGCCAGGCGGGCCTTTACCTCGTCAAACTCACTGGTACTCACCACGTATTCGTCCCGTGGAGGCAGCATGGTCTCAATTTCCTGCTGGGCGCGCTTGATACGGTCGTGGTTCATGGGATGCGTGGCAAATGCCTTGGCAATAAAACCGTGCTTCTTATCCTTGACTTCGAGTTTTTCAAAGAAATTCACCAGGGCCGCGGGATCGTATCCGGCGGCATACTGATATTCCAGGCCGAGCAGGTCAGCTTCTTTTTCGGCATCACGGCTGAACTTCAGGAAGGTCATGGGAACCGCCACGCCGGCAACCTGCCGCAGTATCATGCCTGCCGGTCCACCCACGAAAATCATAGGCAGTGAGACCAGATTCCAGATCTGTGACTTGGTGGCATTCTTGGTGGCATGGCGCGCGGCGACATGGGCAATCTCATGCGCCATCACTCCGGCCAGTTCAGCCTCATTCTCTGCCGCGAGAATCAGCCCGCTGTTCACGTAAAAGTAGCCGCCCGGAAGCGCAAAGGCGTTGATCTCGTCGCTGTCGACCACCTTGATGGTGAATGGCACCCTGGCATCAGAATGCCGGACAAGCTGCTGGCCAATGCGGTTTACATACTCGGTAATAACGGGATCGGTGATCAACCGTGACTGATTCTCAATTTCTTTGGCCATCTGCTTGCCCAGAAGCTGCTCTTTCTCCAGGGAATAGAAGTTGACGCCGCCCCCGATGCCGCGAGCGCCAATTTTCGTTACGTCATACCTGGAGGCAATCCTGGCCAGCTTGCCAGATTGAATAACGGGTGGCGCCGGGTCCGCCAGCGTCACTACCGGTGACCATTCCATCTACAGAAGCGCTTTGAAATATCCGGCAGTGCGAGGCAGCACTTTGGCGGCAGATTCCTCGCCGTACAATCGCAGTTCCCCAAGAGCCCAGAGCAACAACAGGACGATAGCGATCTGAAACACAGTTTTGTAGGAAAGGCGGAAATAATGACGCCGTGAAAGGAACGAGTAGGAAGAAGAGGATGTCACCGCACACCGCCCAGGTTCGGCCCATGCTCCTCGTGCGGCGAGCATTCACGAGAGAGCATTACTGGGTTAGACACGCTGGTGGGAAAGGCTGTTGTCTGAGAGCGGCTCTTGGCTTTTGGGCCCTTAGCTTTTGGCTCTTAGCTTTTGGCTTTTGGCTATTTTCTCTTCGGCTTATTTTATGTCGTTCGATTTGTGAATATGTCGTTCGCTTTGTGAATTCAGCCGCGGAGCGGCGAAAGAAGTTAGCCCGGCGCGTAAGCGCCGGGAACTGTGACGAAACAACGAAAATGAGCTCCGTCAGGGGCGGCACAAACAGCTCTAACTCGTTCAATATCAAACAGCTAGAAGCTAGCAGCTACAATAGCTGAGTCTCTCCCACTCAACTTTTTATAGCTTCGCGCTTGACACAGGTATTCTGCTTACTTATAATTAGCACTCGATGGGCATGAGTGCTAACAGTAGCCCATTACCCCTTCGGTAGCAAAAGCAATAGTAAATCCCTTAACTCAAAAATCTTGAAAGGAGTTAGTAAATGGCGAGAAAACTCACCCCACTCCATGATCGCGTCGTGATCAGGAGAATTACTGAGACGGAGAGCGTCCGTGGCGGCATCATCATCCCTGATACTGCGAAAGAAAAACCCCAGGAAGGCGTCGTGATTGCGGCTGGAACTGGCAAATTTGAAAAAGGTCAGACCATTCCATTGGCAGTCAAGGAAGGCGACCGTGTCCTGTTCGGCAAGTATGCCGGATCGGAGATCAAGATCGGCGACGAAGAATTGCTGATCCTCCGTGAAGAAGAAATCCTGGGCATCCTGACCGGCGAGAGCAAGGCCGCCGAGAAGCCCGAAAAAGTCGGCGCAGCAGCCCGCAAATAGCAGATAGCACCTGGCAGTTAGCTCCAGCCGGTTTTGCTAGTTGCCAATTACTCATTGCTGAAATCGCTGTGGCATCAAGATTCAATTCAACGCGTCTATCGCGGATTTAAAAAGATCTAGGAGAGATAAACATGGCAGCAAAGCAGATTGTTCATGGTGAAGAGTCCCGGCAGGCGATCCTGCGCGGGGTAAACACCCTGGCCAATGCAGTAAAAGTGACGCTGGGCCCTAAGGGCCGCAACGTCGTAATCGAGAAGAAATTTGGTTCTCCCACGATCACCAAAGACGGTGTGACCGTGGCCAAGGAAATCGAACTGGCTGACACTCTGGAAAACATGGGCGCGCAGATGGTGCGCGAAGTCGCCAGCAAGACCAGTGACGTGGCCGGTGACGGCACCACCACTGCTACCGTTCTCGCCCAGGCCATCTATTCGGCCGGCGTAAAGACCGTGGCTGCAGGCGCCAATCCAATGGCCCTGAAGCGCGGCATCGAGAAGGCCATTGCCGCCATCTGCGGCATCCTCGACAAAGAAGGCAACCGCGGCAAGGGTTATCTTGATTCCCTTTCCAAGCCCGTCAGCGGCGACATGATCGCCCAGGTCGGCACCATTTCCGCCAACAACGACGAGACCATCGGACGCATCATTGCCGAAGCCATGAAGAAGGTCGGCAAAGACGGCGTAATCACCGTGGAAGAGTCCCGCACCATGGAGACCCAGCTCGAAGTAGTTGAGGGCATGCAGTTCGACCGCGGCTACCTGTCTCCTTACTTTGTGACCGATCCGGAGCGCATGGAAGCCATCCTCGATGACTGCTATGTTCTGATCCACGAAAAGAAGATCAGCACCATGAAAGACCTGCTTCCCCTGCTGCAGAACGTTGCACAGTCCGGCAAGCCGCTCTTGATCATTGCTGAAGACGTGGACGGCGAAGCGCTTGCCACCCTGGTGGTCAACAAGCTGCGCGGAACGCTCCAGATCTGCGCCGTGAAAGCCCCTGGCTTCGGCGACCGCCGCAAAGCCATGCTGCAGGATATCGCCATCCTGACCGGTGGCAAAGCCATCACGGAAGACCTCGGCATTAAGCTTGAGGGCGTAACCGTTCAGGACCTGGGCCGCGCCAAGAAGATCACGGTGGACAAGGACAACACCACCATCGTGGAAGGCAAAGGCAAGGGCGGCGAGATTGAAGGCCGGGTGAAGGAAATCCGCGCCCAGGTCGAAAAGACCACCAGCGACTACGATCGCGAGAAGCTGCAGGAGCGTCTGGCGAAGCTGGTTGGCGGCGTTGCCGTAATCAAGGTGGGGGCTGCGACTGAAACCGAGATGAAAGAGAAGAAAGCTCGCGTGGAAGACGCAATGCACGCCACCCGCGCTGCGGTTGAGGAAGGCATCGTTCCCGGAGGCGGAGTCGCCCTGGTTCGTTGCGCTGCTCAACTCGGCGGCCTGAAGCTGAAGAACGACGACGAAGCCATTGGCGTGGACATTGTCCGCCGCGCCCTGGAAGAGCCTCTGCGCCAGATCGTGCAGAACGCTGGTGAGGAAGGCGCAATCGTCGTGGGCAGAATCCGCGACTCACAGGAAAACAACTTCGGCTACAACGCCCAAAGCGGTAAGTTCGAAGACCTGGTCAAGGCCGGCGTCATCGATCCGACCAAAGTGGCCCGCACGGCTCTGCAGAACGCCGGCTCCATCGCCGCGCTCATGCTGACCACTGAGGCCCTTGTCTGCGAAATTCCTGAAGACAAGAAGGCCGCTCCAGCCGGTCCTGGTGGTGGCGACTTCCACGGATAAGCTTTCAGCTTGCTCTCCACTTCAAGCCCCGCCTCAAAGCGGGGCTTTTTTTGCGTGATGGAAGAAGGGTGGAAGCCGAAGGGTGGAAGCCCCGGACTTTAGTCCGGGGAGCACAGGCCTTCAGGCCTGTGCGAAAGTGCTTAGAACAGGAGGAACTGGCTTTAGCCGTGGTGGTGCCGCATCTACCTCTGTTCCGGGAAACGCAGACGAATATGGAAACAATTCTGCCCTCGGAACCAACTTCGCTCTTACCGGATTTTCAATGACATACGCTTCATGATTCGCATAATCCGCCGCATCCCTGATGCGATGTGCGGATTTCCTGAGGAGCTAAGTGCATTGCCACCAGGGCTAAAAGCCCAGCCTTTCTATGCTTCGATCAACGCGGGCTGAAGCCCGCTTCCCCCGGACTAAAGTCCGGGGCTTCCACCATAAATCGTTCCACCAAAGATCGCATGTGACATTCTTTCTTGCATTCAATTTCCCAAACGCTCCTGGCAATGGAATTCGCGATTGGATAGTCACTGGCGAATCAACGTTCCTACGGGTTCTCCTGCGAGCGCTCGCGTGAGATTTCCCGGCGTTAAGCCATTCACGATCCGCACACCCCGGGCCAGCTTGGCCCGCGTCAGGAGTTCCAGCACTACCGGTTCAATCGGCAGCGTGAGCAGTTTCTTGTCAATCAATTCCTGGGCACGAATTTCCGGAATGAACTCTGCCTGAGAGTCCGTCTTTGGGTCGGCAGAATAGAGCCCATCTACATCTTTGAGAAAGATTACACTGCGGACACCGTAAACCTCGCCTACGAGATAAGAACCGGCATCACTGCCGTGCGGAGGCAGCTTGCCAATCTTGGGAGGATGCTCCCACAACGAATACGGCGGGATGCCATTGAAGACCGCGCCCCGCGCAGCCGCCAGCATGGCTGGCAGCAGTTGCACCACAAAGGGCGCTTCCAGGTAGACGAATCCATGCCGGGCCAGCAGGCAGGAAACCATGTAAGCATTCTGTGCGGCATCTTTTGCGCTCAGGGCCGCCAGGGCTCCGGTGGGCAATCCCAGATCGAGGCCCACACTGAAGATATGCCGTGAGCGCACACCCGCGCCAACGCCGATGATCATGCGATGCTTTGGCTGGTTGGCGACAATCTCTTCCAGCAATGGCAGCAAGGCGGAGCGTCCACGATCCATAATGGAGCGCCCGCCAATCTGGATCACATTCACGTCCGGCAAGATGGACGAGACTTCTCCCTCGGTGCGGGCGATCACGTTCTTATCCACCAGCGATTCACGCATCAACGTGGACTCCACGTGCTGAGCAGAGGGGCGGTCCAGGCTCATCTTGCATCTCCGTTTCTGTAGATGATCGTTCCTACGGGCTCGCCGTTGAGTGCGGCGGTGAGTTGGCCGGGCTTCAGGCCGTTGACGAACTGGATCTCGCGAACATTGCGCGCACGCTCCAGGAATTCGAGCACCGCCCGCTCCACAATCAAGTCATGGAGGTCACGGGCCAGCAGTTCCTGCACGCTGATGCGGGGAATATGCTTTGCGGCAGGGTCTTTCTTGGGATCGGCAGTGAAGAGACCGTCTTCATCTTTCACGTAAATCATCTTGCGAGCACCGAAAACCTCGGCAATGAGAAAGCAGCCGGTATCGGTGCGCTGCGGTGGAATGCGCCCGGAGTCAGGATTAGGCTCCCATAATTTATAAGGAGGCATGCCCTGGCAGACCACCGCATTGCGTTCCATGAGATAGTGCGGCAGTGTACCGAATCCTTCCGGCTCGATGAACGGGATTCCGTGTTGTGCCAGCAGATAATGAAGCATCTGCGCGTTTTGCCACGCCACTGCGGTCCCCAGGACGGTCAGTACGCCGGTAGGCAGGCCGAGGTCAATCGCCAGGCTGTAGATGTGGCGCGCACGCGTACCGGCGCCTGTGCCCAGAATCATCTTGTGCTGGCCCAGGTTAGCGACGATTTCTTCAACCAATGGATAAATCGCACTTCGTCCGCGATCCATGATGCTCTGGCCGCCGATCTTCACCACATTGACCCATGGCAAGATGGCGAAGTCCGGAGCGCCTTCCGTAGCCTTTTGCACCGATGCATCGGTCAGTGACCCTGACAGTAATTGTCCCAGGCCCGGGAGACCGTCGTTCTGATTCTTCATTGGGTTCCTTAGCTCTCTTCAGAATTCAAAAATATCCAGCTCAAAACTACGCTGCTCTTCAAGCTTGCTGCCGATAGAACCAAACTCTGCTTCAGCCCATCTATGCAGCCTTTCCAGCGCTTG
Organism: Candidatus Angelobacter sp. Gp1-AA117; assembly: GCA_003223515.1. Taxonomy (GTDB): domain Bacteria; phylum Acidobacteriota; class Terriglobia; order Terriglobales; family Acidobacteriaceae; genus Angelobacter. Next base: position 4,432 of record QHVI01000054.1, on the reverse strand, counting down.
CTCCTGAACAGCACCAGGCAATGCAGCAAACCGCGCCCCGGTCCTGCGCCGCGACATAAACTCATCCGCGCTGGTCATCACCTTCCACGACCCGGCCTCGCGATGCACATGACGCACCGCAACAGACTCAAGCCAGCCGAGCGCTTTCTGCCTTGACTCGCGAGGTTTATGCCAGGGCACCTGCATCTCTTCGAGAATTGCCGCCAACTGACGCTTAAGCTGCGCATCCATGCCTGATTCCGAGCTGACAGTATGACCCACGGCAATGGTTCCCCCCGGACGCAGCACCCGCCGGGTTTCTTCGAGCATCTCCCGCCAGTTCCCTGCACCGCTCAGTACCTGCATCAGCAATACGAGATCGAAAGCAGCATTGGCAAATGGAAGACATCGCCCCTCCACCTGGGCCAGCAGATAGCTTTTTGCCTGGCGAATCTCCGGTCTGTCTGAAAACTCCCGCAGCATGGCAAACGACGAATCCACACCCAGGTAGAAATCTCCTGCCGCAATGAAAGACCTGCTCATTCTTCCTGTGCCTGCGCCCAGGTCGAGAACATACGCGTGATCAGGAAGATGCACTGCGGCACGAATTGCCGGACGAATGGCCTCCACTACCTCATTGGGCAGAGAACGATGGCGCTCAAAGCCGGCAGCGGTTGTGTCGAAGATGGAACCATTCCGGTTCAACTGTCCCTCCGCGGTATAGCCGGAAATCTGGTGTAGATCGTGATTCAACTCAAGGATAAAGCAGCGGGGCCATGTCCGGGTGGATCAGAGCTTCTGCGCGCGACTGTACGAAAAGGGGAGACGGTGCTTCACAGCATCGTCTCCGTGGATCATTACTGGTGCACGTACTTGGTTGTGTTGGGACAGACTGAGACCAGTTGCATCATGCCGCGGTCCTCATGAATCAGGATGTGGCAATGCAATACGTATTGTCCGGGGAAATCCGCGAAACGCGAACGCATCGTGAAGTATCCCGGTATGTTGACCGTGCATGCCTGCTGCGAACTGCAGGCGCTGGCGGTGGTTCCCTGCGGATTGGGACAGGTGTATGAGCCGTTATTCTGCTGGTTGCAAGCCAGGGTGCGGGTGAGATTGTTAGAATACGTCACCGTGCAGACCTGGGTGGCTGCGCAGCTACTGCCCTGGTTGGGGTTAGGACATGCCAGGCCGGAATTGCCCTGGGTGCAAACGAGTGTGTCTGTCCGCGTGGCCGGAATGGCAAACGTGTCCCACCACACCCATGGTGGCGGTATGGCAGAGCAGAGGGCCCAGGTCTCTGGTTTGAGAGGATCGACGAAACATTTATTGCCCGGAGTAGTCGCCGCCTGGCTGTTCGGTGCAAACACCGAGTCAATCTGGAAAGGGTTGACGTGAATGTGGAAGGGATGATCTTTATCGGTCGCCTGGTTTGAAATCTTCCACTCTTCTGAAGTGTTCAGCAGCATGGCCTGATTGATCTTGTGGGGATCAAAGCTTGCGCCATCGATCTGCTTGTGATTGCCGGCAAAAACGAGCTGCCGGTTATTGAAGATTTCATCATTGGGAATGTCCTTCAGAAATACCGGGAAGGTTGGGAAATCCGATTCTTTCTGAATGAAATCCATGCCCATCGAGGTACCACTCACCACGTTTACCGTGAGCAGCGGGAAGGTATAACTGGCGTCGTTGTCTTGGATAGGAATCCCTTCATTGGCCAAAGCCTCCAGGACATAAACGCCCGGCGCGCTGGGCGCTCGCACCAGCAAATCGGCCCGATTGGCTGGAGCAAGATTCAACTGATTGTCTATGGCGCCAAAGGAATTGTAGTTCTGCCATGTGAGTTGAACGCCGTCCTGCGCAATCTGCCGCCAATCAACACATGTCCCAGTGTTGCTGCAGGGTTGTTGCGAACCCTGTTGCGTGAAGTTCTGGAACTGCACGGCGTCACGGTATGCGCCGTTCACGATGCGCCACAACTGCACCTCGCCAGGGTTCATTGTGACAACCGGATTGCGCCGTCCGTTCACGGCGATGGGTGGACGCGCTGCGCCCGGCGCGATGGAAAGGGTGGGATCGAGTGTCGGGAAAGGCGCACTTGAGAGTTGCTGCAGCATCAGGACATGTTCGCGCAGCTTGGGGCCGTAGAACTTATGCAGATCATCGTCGTATTTGCCTTCGATAATGAAGACTCCGGTCATGCCGTTGGCCACGTTCAGGGCCGTGGATCCATGCTTGTGCGCGTGATACCAGTGCGTCCCCGGCGCCTGCCCCATCAGAACTTTGGCAGGATCATAGACGGGAACCTTGAAACAATAAGGAAAAGCGCCCATCTGGAACTGCGGCCACAATCCATCCTTGATTTCAGATGCATTTTGAGGCCAGAGCTGCATGTCGGGAGGCAGCTTCCCCGCAACTCCTTTGTAGGGAGCCGTGCTGTCATACAGTTTCAGGAGCCGCTCTTGATCCTTGCGCCACGCCAGAGGAAGTTCGCTCCACTGGGTGGGAGTGCCGTTCTTCTCGCACGCGGCGAAGACCTGCGCAAAGTTGCGTTTCACGAAGGCATCACTCGGCTGAAGCTGGCCATTCACCCGCAACGCTGGATGTACGAACAGCAGCACATTATCTCCAGTTGTATTCGGAGTCGTATGTGTGCCGTGGAAGTGGAGATTGGCGGTGCTGGATCCATGCAGGCAATTGGGCATCAAATCGGGAAGGCGTCCTCCATTCGGATAGATTCGGCTGGACGTTCCGGGACCCATGCCGGTATTAGCCCAAACAACGGATCCATCCGTTACAGTTTGGCGCTGTGCCTGCGGGAAGGTGGGTTCAGTGGCTCCGCTGGTTCCCCCCTGCCTCGCTCTGAACGAGTATCCACCGGGGTTGTTTGCGGTGGGCGTGATCCTGTCACCAGCTTTGTAGGCGGTGCTGGCTTTCCAGTCAGCACTTGGGGATGATGCGTAGACTTCGTCACAACCGGGAGTCTTGCCTTGCTCGCCCTGGTCCAGAGTATAAGCGAAGTGCTGGGTGTTGATCTGGTTGAGAAACATCACTTCCACGGTGTCGCCAACATGCGCCCGCAAGGTTGGACCGGGAAGAATTTCAGGTCCGTTTGGCCACGGCTTTGGGTCAGATGGGTTGTAGCCATCGAAGTAACGGACGTCCTGGCTCGCGCAACGGGTATCGGTTGGCGATCCTGTCTGGGGAACGCCTTGCGAACCCCAGAGAGTACGCATGCCATCCGTGAGCCGGACAACGGCTCGCAGCTTCCCGTCATCGCTGCGCTTGATTTCGGGAATCGTGATCAGGTCCTGGCCCGGGCTGGGGCAATTCACGATGACCGGATTCTGGGCCGGTGCTGCATTTTGCGCAGCTGCAGGCTGTACTGCGGATGAGTGAGCGTGGCCAGCCGGTTTGGCTGCGGGTGCTGCGGCCTTCTGGGGACGCGCAGGCAAGGCCAGAAGCAATAATGCCAGAACAGCACAGCTTGCCTTTACCCAGGTACTGAACCTGGAAGCAATCTTCCGTTCGGCGCCTGTAACATGTGCGGTTGCAACTTTGCGATATCTCATGATCTGCTCCATTTTTTCGATTTCCGCCAGATGAATGTGGTCGTTACTAGGTGGCCGAACTGACCTGGATGCTTCCCTTCTCCGTGGGATTTAAAGAATCCGCATAATTCAGAGTTGCCGCGACTCCCGGAGAAAATGTGGGAGAAGTAGAGTTGGGTGCGATCTGGTTGGGCATGAAGAAGGTCGTATCAATGCTCCCGTCTTCGTTCACCAATCCCGGCCAATGGGGAACAGTATCGTTGTTGGCCCAGATGATCTGGTCACCGGGAGCAACTTGAGTTAAAGGATTTGGCTTAAAGACAACACCCTTTGTTCCCAATGTCTTATTGATGTTGATCGTCCACGTAAATGGCATGAATCTCCTCCTGTTGAAAATGTGAATGCATCGCCAGCTTGGGGTAATCTGTGCCTGCGGATGTCGAGAGCACGTTCTGCGCGATTAATGCTTGCAGCGTAAGCACGACATCCCGGTCTGAATATCTCCGTTCAGTCTGGACATGGAATTCGGTGACTACTTCACTGGCCTTGCGGGGGGTTGCACAAAGCGATAGCAAAGACCGTACCTGCTGGCGCGGTAAACGCATAGCCATGCGGTCGAGATTTACAGGATGTGGCGACAAAAGCCGCAGCATCCGCTGGGGATCAAGATGAATCTGCTCCTGCCGCTGCTGCCAGAACCGGGAATCAGGCCAGCGCTGCTCCAGCCGGTAATACCCTGCACGGGAATCCAGATAGTTTCTGTATTCACGCTCCACAAAATCGGCGTACTCGGCGAGCGCATTTCTGTGACCTCGCAGAGAACGGCAGATGCTGCGGGCTGCGCAGATACCGGAACGCAAACTTTTGATAATGCCCTGCGACGACAGTGGATCGAAGGTGCT
>QHVI01000143.1 GCA_003223515.1 Candidatus Angelobacter sp. Gp1-AA117 | reverse complement strand
TTTGGTTGAGGCGCCATCCAGTTGAATCGTGCTGTCAGAAACCGCCGCCGCGCAACTGCCGGTGCACGACCACGCATTATCGGAAAGATCGCCGGAAGCCACGGGCTGCCCTGTACCCGTAAGCGAAGCGGTGGCGCTTCCGCCGGTATAGGAGGCCGTCAACACGCCGCTTCGGGTACCGGTCGCAGTCGGAGTAAAGGTGACACTCACAGTGCAGGTTGCGCCGGCTGCGAGACTTGTACCGCATCCATTGGTTTGAGCGAAATCTCCCGAAGTGGTAACAGAGAGTCCGCTGATCGCATTGGGCGTGGTGTTGTTGAGAGTGAAGTTATGAGCAGCGCTGGTGGTATTTACCGTCTGTGATCCGAAATTGAAGCTGGCAGGATCGAATCCTACTGATCCGTTGAAGAAATCATTCATGTCAGTTACGTTGATGGATGCGCCTGGATAAGTATTGATGCCCAAGGCGTCCAGCGTGGTCCTGAGGAAGTTTTCATGCTTATAAAACGTCGTTGACTGCGTATGCGGCTTTACCTGGGGACCGATGACCGCCGTGTAAACTTGTGCATTGCATCCGGTATTGGTTGCGCTGCCGCATTCATCAAAGGTCACAAAGAGCAATCCATCGCCTCCCGGCTGGAAATATGACTTGGCCAGCATGGGAGTGAGATTGGTATTCAGGAAGTCGTCGGCAGCCTTCAGACAGACGGCCGCTGTGGTGCAACCATCATGAGCATCATGATTCACATCGGGTACGATGATGGAATATTGTGGTAACGCGTTATTGGCCAGATCGGTGGCAAACTGTGAAAAGTCCACGATGTTGGGATAGGTTCCGTCAGGATTCAGATGGTTCAGGATGTCGCTATACCAGGTTGCGCCATTGTGCCGCCGCACGTAAGCAGTGCCATTGTGATTATCAGGCGTGGTGACTGTTCCGCCGGCGGCGGCATAGGACTGCGCGTAAACTTTCCATGTAATTCCGCGGCTGATCATCTCGCGAAAGATATTGTCGTCAGTAATGGGCGCGCCAGTACAGGCGGAACCGCTACACCCAAAGTCGTGGGTCCTGCCGGCTATCAGCGGACAATTGGCAGCGCTATGACAACTTCCTGAGGCTATCCACAGATAATCGAAGAGTGAACCGGCGTTATCAGAGTGGTAATTGCTGGCAAAGCCGTTGATGGTGCCTTGGTTGACCAGCCAGGGCATATTTGCCTGTACTTCAGAGAAGCTGTGGTTTTCATCCATGACTACAACCACATGGTTCGATCGTGGAACTTGTGAAAATGCTGGAATCGAAATGCAGAACAGTACGAGGAAGGCTAAGATGACGGATGGAACACCGTGTCTGGCGGTGAGGCTGTCTGGATTGAAGGAAAAAAGACGATGCATGGAGAATCGGGCCGGGCTTGCTACGGATGAACAGCCCACGGTACTGAAATAAGACATGGAAAAACGCTCCTGGATTTTGAGGAATGAAGGATCTCAGCAACTGCATGAGGGGAATCCACAAGAACTAGACGATGAGTTGAAAAGAACTTCCTTCAGCAGAGAAGCAAGCCTTCTTCCAAAGTGACTATGATTAACCTTAGGCGGTTGTAAAACGCAATTTCAGAGGGCCATCACGTTTATAAAATGCAGTTTAAAGGCGAATACCTATTGAAAAGCATTGAGCATCTGGATGCCAACTTGTGCCATGGAGCGCGTCAGTATTGCTCCTGACTTGCTTCGATCCGAACTGCAGATTGAAAAGATTTCCGCAGGACGGGCAAGCGCGGGCGCTGCTTTGCGAGTTGCTCCCGTCACCTTTCCAGGAGCCTTGCTTACTTGTCAGAATACTTTGCCTTGATCTTTTCAAACAGCGGTGAAGTGGTTCCGTGCTTGGTGTGATAGCCGATGACTTGCCGTTCTTTCTTGTTGGGACGAGGAACTCTGGAGCGGTCCCACGGCGGCAGGAGCGGATCGATCTCGTTCATGTTCTGAATGCGGTCAACCGAGAGTGCGATGGGCTTACCGGATGGTGCTACACGCGCAACCACGTGCCTGCCTTTACGCCGCAGCGATCCTGCATCGGCCGAGAAGGTCTTATTCTGTCCTTGAAAGTTTTTGTACTGAATGGCAATGGTGCCTGTGACCGGTTTCCCGAATGAATGGGAGAAACTGCCGCTGGGTTGTTGCGGTTGCGTGCTTTGCTGCGTCTGCTTCGGTTGTGGAGGCGCAGAGGGAGGCTGTGAGGATGCTCCTATAAAGTTCTGGCAGAGCGGGTTGAGACAGCGCACCTGGTCGCCGGATTTCTGAGCGCCGGGCGTTCCGCACACCGGGCACTTCTCTCCGCCGACCATATTCAACAGTGATTTCAGGAATCCCATATGTCTTCCTTCAAGTCCATAAGATGCAAGCTAAAAGCACTCAGGGGGACGGTTGATAAAACGAGCTCTCGCTTTAGCGACTGAGCTTTTCCATAACCCCCACCTACAGGCAGCCGTCCTCTCTCACGGACTGTTAGTGGCTGCTGCTTCTGGGACTGAAGAGAAGGCTGTTGTTCACAGCCTGGCAACCGTCCCCCTGAATGCTCTTGCAGCTTTTTCCTGCTGCCAGATGAAAAACGGACTCTCAACCACCCCGCGGCAAATCAGCCGGCGCCGGTGCAGCAATGAGGGCAGACCCATCGCCCTGAGTCGCGCAAAACTGATGCGCTGGAAGTGGCTCTTTTTGTGTCCACCAAAGACCAGGCTGAGAATCTCTTCCGCCAGCCAGCGGTCGAGCAGCCGAAGCTGCCGTTCATCGTCTACGTGTTTCAAATAGTAATCCAGAATGGCAATGTTGCGGACTCCTCTTTCGATGGTTTCCACCGCAATTGTCGCCAGCATCTGCGCGCGCTGGCAGGGATCAGGAGAGCGGCTCCAGCGGCGGCGGGCACGGCGAAAGGCAAAGCGGAACAGGTTCTGAATTTTGCGCAGCTTGTCACGGGAGAGGGCTACCTCTCCGCCGGCGCGGAAGAGCAAACCGAGATGCCGGAATTGCATGGCTGGGGTGAACTGGGAATCAACTACAGCACTACCGTTATCCATGGTTACTTCTTCTTGTAAGGACTTTTCCGCGCAGGCGGGGGCGGTTGCGCTCCATAACAGGTTTCTTTTCGCTGCAGTTCTGCCCCGCAGCGCATCCTCTATCGCATTTGAGGAAACCACCAGATCGGCGTGATGGCTGGCTTTGGTTGTGAGCTTCAGGCTGGCCAATCCTGATTCCAGGCGCTGCCGCGCAAGTTCGACTGCTGATCTGTCCGGCGACAGAATCAGGATGTCATCGGCATAGCGGAAATACGAAACCTGCGGCACACTTTCGATCTCGCGATCCATTTCCGTCAGATAGATATTGGCGAAGAGGCAGGCAATGGCGGTCCCGAATGGAACGCCCATGGTCGCCCGATGCGTTTCGACATCCTCCTGATAGACGAAGCGGACACGCTGCTCCAGCAGATGGAAGAGATAATCCTCCGGATCAACCAGCGAGGCCAGCCTGGCCAGCAGTATTTCGTGGTTGACGCTGGCGAAGTAATCAGAGATATCGCGCTTGACGAGATACAGAGGTCCAGTGGTCGAGCGCAGCAGGCGGGCTATCCGGGTCTGGCAGTGATCAAGGCCGAAAGTGTGATTGCGGTAAGCGTAAGAATTCGGCGAAAACCACGGATGCAGCCTGTGGTTCAGCAGACGATAGAGCAGAAGATCAACAATCCGCTCTTCCCAGGGCTGTATATAAAGAGTGCGATGCTTACCATTGAAGTTATAGTGCAGAGCCAGAGCCGGACGGAAATGAAAGGTTTCGCGCTGCAGGGATGCATGCAACGCGTCGAGGCCGCGCAGGCCGCGTGACGCAAAATCATAAAGGGTCTTGCCGTCAGTAGAAGCGAAGAGAGCCTTGCGCCATTGAAAGAGCGGCTTGGTATAAACGCGGATGGCCGCTTTGCAGAGTTCCGGTTCCCGATAGAGCGACTTCCAGCGCAGTAGCGGTTGTGAGCGTGTGGGCAGAGAACGAAGCATCAACGCTAAGTTTGTACACCAGCACAAACGGTGGCGCAACTGCCGCGCAGACGTTCATCGCGTAGCGATGAATCCATCTGTCAGGTAGAGGGGCAGTTCCGGCCAAACCCACTGCTCGGGCTCCCATACTGACGGACATAAAGGAACGCGGTGAACTATAGGACGGCGGGTGTAGAGTGGCTTAGATCAGTCTTGCGCCCTGCAAGCAATCCTGTAACATTAAAGAGCGAACCCTCATGACAGAACCTCTAAACAAACTGAACGCAAAACTTCTCTCTGAGCACCTTCACAGCAAATTCAAAGTGCAGCTGGATGGAAAAGATACATTGGACCTTGAAATTGCCGAGGTTACCGAGCCTCAGGCGCCGCCCAGCCTCGAGCAGTTTTTTCTGGTTTTGAAAGGCCCGCGATCTCCACGCCTGGCGCAGCGTACTCACCGGATGGAGCACGAGAAGCTCGGTACCTTCGATCTTTTCGTCACCGCCATTGCCGGTGACGATCAAAGCACCACCTATGAGGCGGTCTTCAGCCGCTTCCGCAAGCAGCAGTCATAAATGGACCCTGCGAAGATCAGCTTGCGCCCGGTGAGCGAAGCAGATATGGCTATCCTGCTGGAGTTGTACGGAAGTTCGCGCGCCCAGGAACTCGCTATGGTTCCCTGGACTCCTGAGCAGAAAAAAGCTTTCATCGAGATGCAGTTCCGTGCCCAGCAATCGCATTACCAGGCTGAATATCCGCGGGCAGAACACTCCATGATCTGCCTGGATGGAGTGCCCGTGGGAAGGGTCTACCTGGACCGCCACGCGGAAGAGTTTCACATTCTCGATATCACGGTACTGCCGCAGCAGCGTAATGCCGGGACCGGCTCCTTCGTGCTGAGACAGATCATGAAAGAAGCGACCGGCTCCGGAAAGCCGGTCCGCATTTACGTGGAGACCTTTAATCCCTCGCTGCGCCTCTTTGAGCGGCTGGGATTTGTTCGCGCTCAACAGACGGGAATTCATTTTGTGATGAAGTGGACGCCGGAGCAGTAGCCGGGGACGTAACGACTGCAGCCGGTATTGTCAGGGGCATAGGTGTGACAGGTACAGAAGTCTGCGCGCCACCTCCGGTCACGTTCTGAATTACATCCAAGCGGTTGATTACCGCCGTGTAGGTGTCCTGTCCCTGTCCGCCTGGAACAATAAAGAGCTTAAAAGTTCCCAGCTTGATGTGCTCGAAGACGTAAGTATCCTGCTTCAATGGCTGGGAACCTGGGCCCAGGAATACAAGCCCGAACACCGTGGTTGCAGGGGGGCTTGCATGGCTGGGAGGCGGTACTGCCATGCCGCCGGTATCTACAGGGGCCAGTGTGAAATCAGTGACCGATAGAAGCCTCAACCAGACGGCATCCGTGCCTCCCCCGCGAGAAACTTTAAACCCTGTCCCAACTACGTCGGTAAAACTATCGCGCTGCAGACGCTCCAGTGCGTCACCCTGTCCATGGGGCGACATGGGAGGCTGATCATTCCTGGTTTCCGAGGTATTCCTGTCTCTGGCGCGGTTATTTGCCGCTGCCCATCCTTGCAAAGGTATTGCAGCGCACGCCGCTGCAGTAAGCACACCATGTTGCAGAAATCTCCGTCTGGATACTGACATGAGTAGTCCCTTCATTAAAGTTTTCAAATTAGCGGCAAGATACCCGGAAAGCCTGGGAAAGGGGAATGAGTACTGTACTCCTGTATATGTTGGGATTCCAGAGAAATTCCCATTTTGGGAAAACCTAAGGTAACTGCATTATGTAAAAAGGCGCATAGTCACAGATCCTATCGGCTAATTCCTTAGAAAGATTAGAGTTTTTTCTTGACAAATTCCCCTGTTAAAAGCAGAGTAGTTGCTTGCTACCCCCCAGCCTAAAAGCAAGCAAGTGACTGTAGCCGATTAACGACGGAGTATTTCCCTCTATATTTCCGGGGAGGGACTGCCGTTTCATTGCTTCAGCAGCTTGTTTGTCGCCGGTTTCCCAAAATCATGCTGTTTGCTTTGTCCTGTTTTAAGGAGCATTGCTGTGAGTACAAGCCTAGTTTCTGTGCGTCTGCGGGTTTCAAAGTCTATTTTTGCCGCCATTCTGGTTTTGATGTCGTGTGTCGCGGCCTTTTCCCAGCAGGCAAATTCCCATCCTCCTCAAATATGGTTGTCTGAACCGCAAAGCCTCAGCGTGAACCACGTGAGCGCGCTGGCAGCCCCGTTGCGGACTGCGCCCTCAAGAGCGGCAATTGCAGGTGGCGTTTCTGATCCAGTGGCAACCGTAACGACAGGCGCGGCCAATCTGGGGCAACCGGTATCCATGAGCTCGGCTGATTTTGATGAAGACGGCGTCAGCGATTTGGTGGTGGGCTATAAGGGTGCGCAGGGCGCGTCCATCGCAATTCATCGCGGCAACCTTGATGCTTTTGCTCCTCAAAGTGACGCATCATTCCAAGCCATTGGCCGGGGTGAATTTCCATCGCCCTTCGTGACCGACGCTCAGGTCATTGGTGTACCACTTGCTCCTGATTTCATCGTTACCGGTAACTTCGCAGGCAATGGGCACAAGGACATTGTTGTCGCTTCGCGTGGTGGAACGCAGCTTTACCTGCTGCCTGGAGATGGGAAAGGAAATTTCGGTGTTGCTCAGACCGTGAATTTGCCAGCAGGCGTTACTGCCATGGCTAGCGGCGAATTTGGAGGCGGCAATGGCTATGACACGTTGCTGGTTGCCATTTCCTCCTCTCCTCGCTCCGCTGCTTTGGCTATATTGCGTGGGACGGCGCACGGGTTCTCTTCTGCGGCTGCTCTTCCATTGAACGCTCCTGCGACTGCGTTTGCTTTCGGAAATTTGGATGGAGAACCTGGTTATGACGCAGCCATTCTTGCGGGTGGACAAGTTTTCATTCTGCATTCCGCATCGTTGATGTTAGAAGATACGCAACTGTCTTCTTCGGCGAGCTCCGTGGCTGTTGGATCTTTCGTCAACGATCGCGTGCCCGGAATGCAAATTGCACTGCTGAATCCTAACGGAAGCATTTTTATTGCAGCGCATAATGACTTTGATCCTCGGGCCTATAGCCTTGCTGAACTTCAATCAATTCGCCAGTCAAGATTGCTGCGGCAGCCTAATCCCTTGTTGCAGGCCCCATCGGCTGCAAGCAGCGGTTGGAAGGTCGTAGAAACCATCTCTGGAGTTCCCTTCGGCAATTCTGCTCAGCCGCCACTGTTTTTCCGTACTCGTATCTCCAGCAATGCTGGTGACGATTTGATGGTGCTCGATTCGTCATCGGGACAGATGGCTCTTGTTGCTCATCCAGATGTAGAGGCGGGTGCCGCCAATTTTTTGCCGGCCCAAGTGACAATTCGTCCGTATTCGGACCAGGCCGTCGATATTCTCCCGGTAAGAGTCAACGTTGATGGAAGACCTGGAATCGTCGCTTTGCATCAGGGGACTGTCGCGCCTGTTGTTATGATGCCCCTGCCGGATCCTACATTCTTCGTCAACCGGTTTGACGATCCGGCGCCCGGTGCAGTAGCTACAACCTGCAACAATGCCAGTAATGTAGATACCTCCACGTCGTGCAGCTTGCGCGAGGCAATCAGAAAGGCCAATAACGCCCTCGGTACTGACACGATCATGCTGGTAGCGGGCACCTACACGCTTACTCAGCCTAGGGTCGCCAATGATTTTACTGCAGCCCATGGCACATTGGATGTTGCCGACTCGGTGAACATCACTGGTGCTGTCGATGGCTCTGGTAATCCGGCTTCCATTGTCCAGGCATGTGATCCCACTCCCAACCCAACGTGCAACACCGGTGTGGACAAGGTGTTCTCGTTTAACCAGGATATTGCCTCATTTACCAATGCCACTGTCAGTGTCTCCAATCTCGTGATCCGATTCGGACATAATCGTGGCGCATTTGGTGGGCTGCAGGATGGGTTTGGAGGAGCTTTTGACTTCGATACTGGTGGTACAACCCCGGGAACCGGCAATGCCAACCTTACTATCACCAATTGCACGATCACTGACAACGTCACTACTGATGGTGACGGCGGCGGAGTGGCGGTCTTTAATACCAACAGTGGTTCAGGTTTCGCACATTTCGTAAATAGCACCATTCAGAACAACTCGCCTGTTCGAGTTGCAGCAGGTGCCGTGGGTGGAGGCATCTTTGTAGGATCGCCCGCGCGGATTGTCCTGGATAACACCAAAATTATCAACAATAACGCTACGGAGGTATCTCCTGGTAAAGGACAAGGCGGTGGAATTTTCGCTTTTGGTGGTCCGAGTCCCGCTTTGCGCTCTGCGATTCATGCAAGCACGATTTCTGGAAACAACGCCGCCGGCGATGGCGGAGGCGTTGAAACGTCGGCTGGTCTGATTATCGACACGGGTTCCATCATCAGCAATAACACATCGGGCGGGAACGGAGGCGGGTTCTGGTATAACGCTTTGAATGAAACTGCTGATTTGACCAAAGTGGCTATTACAGGAAACTCTGCCACTGGCGGGACAGGCGCTACTCCGGGCGGCGGCGGTATTTATGTGAGCAGCGGTGTTGGCGTAATCGTTAACATGAGCTTCAGTCGGCTGGCTGGCAATACTGCTCCGAACGGCAACAATTTGGACCGTATCAATGGTGGGGTTGGAGCATCCGTGAATGCTGCCGATAACTGGTGGGGAGTAAACGCGCCCGCCGCAACCATCAATGGTACAGTTACTTTCGATCCCTTCATCGTACTGACTCATAGCGCTACTCCAGCCAAGATACGCATTAATCAAAGCACCACGCTCACTGGCGACATGAGCAAAGACAATCATGCCAATGCCGTAGGCCTGGCTAATCTCGACCGCATTATCGGGCTGCCTATTACTTTTGATAACGCTGTGCTCGGCTCAATCCCGCAGGCGCAGCCGGAAACACTCAATGCCAGCGCCCAGGCCACCGCGACTTTCAATGCAGGCGGCACATCAGGACGCGGCAGCGCCAATGCCACAGTGGACCAGGCGGTCATCGGCGCTAATTCCAATTTCATTGCCAGCGCCACCGAAGTCGGCACAACCGCGACCATCACCACTGTCGGTACGCACAATTTTTCTGTTAATCAGACTGTGGTTATTGCAGGTGTGGGTGTTGGCGGCTATAACGGCACATTCACCATCAATACGGTAACTCCGCCAACTCAATTTACTTACACAGCCACTGCCGGGTTAGCTCCGTCCAGCGGAGGTACTGCCAAGGTCGGCATCATCATCCTGGAGCCGCCGCACATCACCAAGACCTTCGGCGCGGCCACTATCCCGATTAACGGCACTACCACCGTCAGCTTCAGCATCAATAACCCCAACGTGGTGGCGATCAACGCCAGCTTCACTGACACGCTGCCTGCTGGATTGCTGGTGGCTGCGACCCCGGGTGTGACCAATAGTTGTGGTGGAACAGTTACAGCAGTAGCGGGCGCAGGCAGCATCAGCTTCAGCAATAACCTGACACCCATTGGCGTCTGCACCATTACCGTGAACATCACCGGTACGGTGGACAACAACTACACCAACAGCGTCCAGATACTCTCCACCGACGCGGGCAACGGAAATACATCGTCAGACAACATAACGGTCATCAATCCTCCGCATATCGCGAAGGCCTTCGGCGCGACCACTATTCCGTTGAATAGCACGACCAGCCTCACCTTCACCATTGACAGCAACGGCAACCAGAACCTAACGCAGACCGGCGTTGCCTTTACCGATACCCTTCCGGCTGGCCTGGTTGTGGCCACACCTGGCAACCCGAGTACTACTTGCAGTGGCGGCACAGTGACTGCTGCCGATGGCTCTGGCACGGTGACCCTGTCCAGCGCCTCGGTTGCTCCGATCTCAAGCTGTACGGTTTCAGTGACCGTTCAGGGAACCACAGCAGGCGTCAAGAACAACAGCGTGCAGGTAACTTCCACCAATGCCGGGAACGGCAACACCGCCAGCGCCACCGTTACTGTGGTAGCGCCGCCCACCATCAGCAAGGCTTTCGGCGCAGCCAGCATCCCGTTGAACGGCACCACCAGCGTGACCTTTACCATCAACAACCCCAACGCTACGGTGGACCTCAGCGGCGTGGCCTTCAGTGACACGCTGCCGAACACCACCGGCACCCTAGTCGTGGCCACCCCGGCAGGTACGACGAACACCTGCGGTGGTGCGGTGACGGCAACGTCAGCAACGGGCGCGATCAGCCTCTCCGGCGCCAGCGTCACCCGCAACACATCCTGCACGGTGACTGTCAACGTGACCGGCACGGCTGCGGGCGACGCGGTCAATACCACCGGCGCGATTACGTCCACCGAAGGCGGCACCGGCACCACCAGTAACACTGCAACCCTAGCCATCGTGGCCCCGCCGACCATCAGCAAGGCATTCGGCGCAGCGACGGTCCCGTTGAACGGCACCACCACGGTGACCTTCACCATCACCAATCCGGCAGTGAACACTACTGCTGAAACCGGAATCGCCTTCAGCGACACGCTGACCAATGGCCTGCAGGTTGCTTCCTCACCCAGCGTGAGCAACACCTGCGGCGGAGCGGTCACGGCAGCGGCCAACTCCACCAGCATCAGCCTGACGGGCGGCAGCATCGCCACTCCGGGATCGACTTGCACAGTCGTGGTGAACGTGACCGGAACCACGGCAGGTACAGTAACGAACACCACCGGGGCAGTCAGTTCCACCAATGGCGGGACGGGCGCGACCAGCAACACTGCAACATTGATCGTGGTTGCCCCTCCAGTCGTAGCCAAAGTGTTCAATCCAACAAGCATCCCGTTGCATGCAACCACGACCCTGACGATTACGATCACCAATCCAGCCGTGAACACAGTAGCTCTGAGTCCGGTGACGTTGAATGACCTGCTTCCAAGCGGGCTGACTGTCGCCAGTGCGATTGTGAGCGATCCGTGCGGCTTGGGCAGTGGAGTATTGCATACCACTGCGCCGACCACGATTCAGATCGGCGGAGTCACGATACCTGCAAACGGCCAGTGCATAGTCTCCGTGACCATCACCGGTGCAACGGCGGGCCAGTATACGAATACAACCGGCACCGTTTCTTCAGGCAACGGCGGGTCCGGGAATACGGCTTCAGCGAACTTGACAGTGGTTGGACCGCCGACGATCAGTAAGGCGTTCGGTGCGGGCAGCGTTCCGCTGAATGGAACAACCACGGTGACCTTCACCATCAGCAATCCGAACACCAGCGCTACTGCGGACCTCAGCGGCGTCGCTTTCAGTGACACATTGCCGGTAAGCGGCGGAGTGGGCAGCGCGACGCTGGTAGTGTCGAGCACGCCCAATGTGACCAACACCTGCGGCGGAACAGTGACGGCCACGGCGGGCGGTGGTGCGATCAGCCTGTCAGGTGGCAGCGTGGCCCACAACGCATCCTGCACGATCAGTGTGGATGTGAAGGGCACGGTAGAAGGCGATGCCAGCAACACCACGGGTGCGATCAGTTCGACCGAAGGTGGAACGGGCACGGCCAGCAACACGGCGCTGTTGAAAGTAGTAGCGCCGCCCACGATCAACAAGGCGTTCGGAGCGGCGAATATTACGCTGAACGGAACGACCACGGTGACGTTCACGATCACCAATCCAGCCAGCAACACCAGTGCGGAGAACGGGGTTGCGTTCAGCGACACGTTGACCAACGGGTTGCAGGTGGCATCGACGCCAGGAGTAAGCAACACCTGCGGCGGGACGGTAACGGCGGCAGCCAACTCGACCAGCATCAGCCTGACGGGCGGCAGCATTGCCACGCCGGGTAGCACATGCACGATTGTGGTGAACGTGACCGGGACGCAGTCTGGAACGGTAACCAACACCACGGGCGCGGTAAGTTCGACCAACGGCGGAACGGGCGCGACCAGCAACACGGCCACGCTCAGCGTAGCTACGCCGCCCACAATCACCAAGGGCTTTGGTGCAGCCAGCATCCTGCTGAATGCCAGCACTTCGCTGACCTTCAACATTGGCAACCCCAATACCTCACTGCCCCTTACCGGCATCGCGTTTACTGACGCTCTGCCTGCAGGACTGGTGGTTGCCACCCCGAGCGGCCTCACCAGCACCTGCGGCGGCACAGCTACAGCGGCGGCCGGTTCAGGTACGGTAAGCCTCAGCGGCGGCACGCTGGCGGCCAACGGTTCCTGCACCATCTCGCTGAACGTGACGGGAGTGCAGGCTGGAGTGCAGAACAACACCACCGGCCCCATCTCCTCAACCGAGAGCGGCGCGGGTGCAACCAGCAACACGGCCAGCATTACCGTGATTGCTCCACCGAGCATCACCAAGAGCTTTACGCCGAGCACCATCAACCTGAATGGCATCTCGACACTGACCTTCACCATCACCAACCCGAACGCTACGGTGGCGATGACCGGTGTAGGCTTTGGTGACACGTTGCCAGGTGGTTTGGTGTTCGCGACTCCGAATAACCTCACTGGTTCCTGCGGCGCGGGTACGATCACGCTTGGAACAGTCTCAGGCTTCTCGGTGGTTAACCTGTCGGGCGGCACCATTGCTGCGGGTGGCTCCTGCACGTTCTCAGTGGATGTGAAGGGGACCACGGGCGGTCACAAGGTGAACACCACGGGCACGGTGACCTCCAGCAACGCTGGTTCGGGCAATCAGGCTACGGCGACGATCGATGTGCTAGCGCCGGATCCGACAATCACCAAGAGCCATACTGGTAACTTCAGCCGTGGCCAGATCAACGCTACATACACCATTACCGTGAGCAACGTCGGATTTGGTCCGACTGTGGGTACAATCACAGTGACTGACACCTTGCCTGCAGTACCGAACACGTTCGTGGCCACAGGCATGAGTGGTACGGGTTGGACTTGCAATCTTGGAACTCTGACTTGCACCCGCAGTGACG
>QHVI01000053.1 GCA_003223515.1 Candidatus Angelobacter sp. Gp1-AA117 | reverse complement strand
TTCAAAATGACTTAAAAAACGAAGACAGCAGGCTTTTTCTCGCATGGATTGCCAAGAAGTCTCCTTGCGGCTCGGAAAAGGAGCCCAGGCAGAATCTCAACTTCCCTCGTTCTCATTCCCCATGCAATTTAAACCCTCCGCATTGGCTAGAAAATGCGAAACTGTATTTTTTATTTCCGACAGACTCCTAGACGAGCGGCATTCAATTGGCTGAGCAGCGGTAGAGGCTAAAAGCCCAAATTCTATAGGAGTTCATCGGCACGACTCTGCCCAGCAACACGCAAAACCGGCGTGTTGCTGGGGCCCTGCTGAAGTCATGCCCTGATACAAAACAAAACAAAGTGGCAGAAGCAAAATACATAGGTCCTTCACTACGCGCTCAGGAGCATTGTGCCCCAGGCATTTTGAGGCGCTCCGTTCAGGATGACAACAGGCGAGGCAGTAACGTTCAATGAAGACGATTTGTGCGAAAATAAAACTGTGGTCCTGTAGCTCAGATGGATAGAGCGACGGTTTCCTAAACCTTTCCAGCCAAAATTTCCAACAAACTGAAAACAAGACAGATTCCCTGCAACCCGCTGATTCTGCACAACTTTCATTCCTGTATGCAGATGTATGCATCTGTGCCGCCATGTGGCGAGATGCTTTAGGAGTCCCTACAAAAGTCCCTACAGTCTTGATCTTGTTTTCTTAATCTGCTATTGGTACTAGCTGATATGGCGAACTATTCGACACGCGAAGTTGCGAAGCTCCTAGGCATTCATGTTGTCACATTGCACCGTTACATTTTGGACAAGAAAGTCCCTGCGCCAAAAGTGCAAGTGACTGGCGGGGTGAAATTTCGAGTGTGGAACAAACGCGATATTGAACGAGTGCGGGAAATCCTGCCGAAGATCGCCAACGGCAGGAAAACCCGCCACCAAAAGCAAGGCAAAAAACAAACGAAGAGTAAGTCTAAACGCTAACCAGCGGGACGCGCAGGTGTTTGCGCACCAAACGCGCGTCCCTAACCACATTCAGCCTGCGGAACAGGCGAACATGGCTATTATTCAAGTTAAATGCTCTATTCCTTGGGCGCAACCCTGCTGCCCTAGCCTTCACCCTCAGCCGTACTGCTCAGACTCTTGGGAGGCACGCCCATGTCTCTAACTCCTGTAAATCCTGCCGAACTCCTGCCCGTGCCCACCAGCATTTATCAAGCACTCGCGGAATTCAACCACGCATTCGAGAAGCTTATCCGCGATCTCGATACTCTGAAAAACTGCGGTTTGTTTGATTCCGAGGCGCTGGCAGCAAAACGCGATCTGCTCTGCCGGATACATGCGGAAACGAATTACGACCTCACCGAGACTCTGAGAGCGCGGGAGCTAAGCAATTCCTCGTATTACGACCGCTTGTGTATGAATTGGGAAGAACTGACCAAAGACCCTGGCGATGTCCTTCTGGAAGCCGAGGAGATCAAGCGGCGCATGAAAGAAGAACAAAGGCAGCAATCAACGTTAGAACGCTCCAAACAGCGAAAGAAAGCACGGTAAGAAGGAACGACTCATGGGCGTTGCCGGATTCGGTAGCGCCCCCTTTTCATGGGAAAAATTGCATTGGATTATCAGCATCTCGCAAAACTTGGGCAACGATCTCTTCCATTTCTTGGAGTCTGCTCCTGAGTCGCGCTCAGGTACAATTTGTCTGCCCCGCTAAACGGTGTTGCTATTAATGCCGCACGGTAATTAAAGAGACGCTTTGGAATATTTGGATAACGAGCATGGCTACAAATCAGTTAACAAAAGCACTAAAGAGAAAAGCTGAAGAACGGAAGCTATATCCTATCGTCAGACAGTGGCTTACAACGCGATTTTCCTGTTTCACAACCGCAAGCGATAAAGGCCTTGCATTCAGCAGGATTGATGTCGTGGGCATTCGAGACGTTGGCGGAGACTTTTCCGGAGAAATTGAAACCATAACAGTGGAAGTCAAGAGAGGCGGTTATCCATTTGCGAAGGCCTGCGGCCAAACGCTTGGATATAAGGCATATGGTAATCGGGTATATCTAGCCGATGTCAGAAAAGGCGGATTTAACGACGACGAATTACACATTGCGAGTCACCTCGGCATCGGGCTGGTAGCGATCTGGAAACGAGAATGTACCGAGGTACTTTCAAGCCCATTTTATCAGCCCATCACCAAACTGAATCTTGCCCTGCTTTATCGCCTGAGGCTTGCACGTTGCCAGTTTTGCGGCTCGTACTTTCAGACCGGAACAGCGGAAAAGCGTCGAGGCAATATCACTCGCCGTAACATACTCAGTGCGGCTGAGTCGGATAAGGGATTAGTCTTTTTCAATGTTGAATTGGCTGAGCGAAAGTTGGACATAGGAATGAGACTTTCGATGGAGGGACGGAATTTTGAGCGCCGATTCATCTGCCCAACTTGCGTTAGACTGCTGGCACAATTATCAAAGCTGTGAATCTAAACCCAGCAAAAGGGGGAGGCGTCAGGCCTGACCGCCCATCACCTTGACTCCCAACAGAGAACCATTGGCTTCCGACCTTGCGGGCCGAACGAGCAGAACCTCAAAAACTCTGCACTAATGCAGTTCGTAGGCAGTAGCCCAAGCTACTTCTATAACAGCAACCCTTATTGGGTGCAAGATTTAGTCCAATTTCATTGCTCCCGTGTATAAGAGCACCAAGACTCCGAGTACGGCCAGCCATATCTTTGAAGTTAGCTCTTGTGAGTGCTTGAACTTTTCAAACGTATCCGGAAGGCTCTTCTTCCGATATATGAACCAAAACTCTATTGCAAACCACACTGGCACTCCGAGCGTCCACACAATCAGTATGCTTTTCTTCGTCAGTGGATAGCATTCTCGTGGAGTGGCTATTCCGAACCCGACGCAAGCACCAGCGAATGTTGCGGCAATTAATCCAAAGATTATGATTAATTGCTGGATTTCTTTTGGATAGATTTTAAAGTGTTTCTTGTCGTCACGCTGCTCTGACATTTTGGCGGGTACTCCTGTTGAATTATTGCTCATTTCATCGAGACAAACTGCCACAACTCTGCTCTAGATATTGGACCATTATTATTGATTTAGACTTCATCTCGCGAATCTCATTCCGCACTTCGGCGAAATCGGGAGCAGGCAACGGCTAAAAACCACCTGCTAATCGGGTAGCCACCAACCAGCAGCGCAAAATCCAAAAGATTTAGTTAAGCCCTTACCATCCGGCCCTCTAAATCGTGCATAACCATTGATATTGAAAAATGTTCCCGGTTCAATGAGAAACCGTTCCATTTCTTTTTCCGTGAGACTTTTCCCGAAGATTTGAGACTGAGGATTCAATTCAGGGATAGTAACGGATTTATTGCTTTCGATAATCGCTACTTCCATGTTGTTACATAAGACTTTCGCTTCTATATAAATTAGTTCTAATTGAGCAATACTAAAAATCGCCATCTGGATATCAGCGTGACTGCGTTTACGATTTACAAACAGCACGGGGCCATTTGAAAAGATCAGAATGCCGTTCTCTGACAATGGTTCCTCAGCGGTTTGCTTTGGTTGTTTTCGATAAAGCACCCACCATGCCAATAGGAGATATGCAGCCGCAGCGGCGATTGCCCCAATGAAACCCAACAATTTCCAAAATCTTGTTTGAGCGTCAGCGGAGGAGGAGATGTAGCTTATCCAAAATCCAAAGATGCTTGACGCATTCGCTATAGTGCCGAATGTGACAAAAGCCACTTGAGCAATTGAAGACAGGTTGCGTTTCACGGTCAATCTCTGAGACAACGGTTTCGACAGAGTTTACTAAAGAATTCTCACTGTTAAGAACTGTTCATTCTGCAATACCGTTCGATATAGATCGCCAAAGGTCTTTTTTCTCATGTCTTGGACTAAGTTATGCCGAAATAATTTGGGGAAACCCAGGTCGCGCAGAATCGTTTTCAAGCATGATAGATCCTGTTTGGATAAAACAGAATTACTTGTCACCCACTCATTAGCTTGCCGAGTGATTTCTTCATCACTGCAAACCGCATTAGTGGTGTCTGGGTTCACATGTGAAGAGATGGTTCGCCGGATGACGAAACGTTGCAAAAATTCCTTAATGCTCTCAGGCAGTTCCCCCGGAAGAGACACTTGCTTCCGCATTTCTTCGAGCTTTTCGGCATGTGGTTCGTAGAGTTGGTCTTCCGGTTCAGCCCACGTCCCGAATGTTTCAACGCCGAGCAAGATATTTTCTCCATTTGAAGATTGGTTAAGGGCATCCGCCGTATCGTCGGGCTGTGCTTCAATCAGTTCACCAGTTTCTAGGTTCTGCATTGTGCAGCTCTGTACAAATGGTTGGAAACGGTAAGTGACAAAGTCAGCGTTTTCAGCAAATAATTGCTCACGGCAAATATTCTCCCAATACGCTCTGTCCTGTGGAGACATCTCTGCAAATGTCTCGGCGTATAAAGCATCTTCTTTGGGCACTCTGAACTGGTGGCGCACCTCCCCTAACAGCCCGTGGTAGAAGTGCTTAGTTTTCGGCAGCGATGAAAACGTGACCAGAGATAAAATTCTTGAGCAAGTTGAGCATCTGAGAACGCCAGAAGCAGCCGTTGGTAGAATTACCCGCTTTCCGGGGCCAGAACAGCCGCAATGAACGTTGAACCAGTTGTGGGATGCGGTTTTTCAACTCCCGCGGTGTGCCGGCTCCCATGAACTTACGCAGAATCAGGCTCAGATTGAAAGCCCCCACATGGATCAACTGGCGCTTGAGGATGTTTTCGTGCCCGCGCAGATGACAACGTCGCATCGCGCCCGTTTCGTAGCAATGAGCGAAGCTGCGTTCCACCAATTCTCCTCGCTGTCGCAGTAAGCTCTTGCCATAGGCCCCACGCACTCGTCGCCGATTCCCGTAGACTGCTTTTTTCTGTTCTTCTTGGCCCTCCCAGTTACGTCGTCCCTTCTGCTTTTTTTCCGGTATATAACTGCGCACCTCGTAGCTCTCTACCGTGGTTACCACGGCTGCGCTGTGATACCCCTTGTCGGTGACCAGTTCTTCGATGCCTTTCAGGTTCACCTGCGACTCTCCCTCCGGATGCCGCTCGGCTTCGCGCCCCATCTGCTCAGCAATCTGTTCTCCGGCTTCGGCCAGCGTCTGGAGTAGGGTCTTGGTATCCCCCTGGTCGGCTCCTTGCAGCGTAACCGCGATGATCGCTCCGGTGTCCATGTCCACCGCATGCTCGGCTTTGTGGGCCAGATGCGTACTTCCATCTTTCATCTTCGCTACTCGGGCATCTTCATCCGAGGGGCTTTTCCAATCCTTATTCGAGGTCCGTTTCTTGCGCTTGCGGTCCAAGCGCGCCAAGTCCTCCCGGGTCGGGGTCTCCATTCCCGACTCCTTGGCTAATCCATGTAAAAACTCCTCGTACGTCTCCCCGGTGTCGCGACGCACAATGGACTTCATGGCCGCATTGGCCTCCAAGGTAGTGGCATCTATACCGATCCTCTGTCCCTTGAGCAACCCATGGTCGGCCAGCAGTTCCAGCACCCAGGAAAACACTTTCCGATGCGTTTCAATGTCGATCAAGCGTCGGGTGCGCGAGAGGGTCGAATGATCCGGGGTTCCCTCGTCCAGTCCGATCCGCAAAAACCGCCTCAGGGCTAGGGAGTCGGCTAGCCGCCAAGCAATCCCTCGCTCCGAACCCAACCCCTCAAAATAGCCAATCAACAGCGACCGAAAATAGATGCCTGGCGTCAACGATGGCCTTCCCATCTGGGCATGATAAAACCGTGCGCACTGAGCCTCCACATACTCATCGAAGCGCCCTTCGTCCAGCAGTTTATTCAGGCGCTCATAAAATGGATGCCCTGGAGATACCGCTAACTCCGCGTGCGCAACCCACAGGTCTTCTTGTTTATTTTGGTTTTCCCTCGTGCCCATCGCCATGTTCAACATCTAATACAAATTCGTTTCCAACACCAGCACTATTCTTGATTCCATCGACTTTTACCACGGGCTGCTAAGCCCATCTCTAGCGCGTCTAGTACTGATCTTTGACACATTTGCTCCATGCGCCTTGGGTCTTTTGTAACAGCATCAAAAAGACGCCGCTGGTTTTCAGCCCATTCTTTAAAGCCATTCGTTCCAGCATCAGTGTGAAAGTGCGGGCCGTGCCAACCGGAAGGCTCCCAATCCAAAACCTCTACTTCATAGTCAATGACAAGGCGATACCGCTTCGTTGTACCCATTGCTAGTGCACTCCTTTGGGCAATCATTTCGTTGAGCAGAGGAAATTTCAAGTGCATTTTGCTGTGGAGGGCTGTGGACAACTGTGCAAAAGTACCTCTCAATAACCCAATGTTAAAAATGCCGAGTTTGGATTAAATCCTCGTATGCTGCCTCATTAGCGCGATTATGTCGTTTTCCCACCATTCCTTGATGTCTGGCGAAGTCGAGATAGGGTTGCCTTCCCCTCGTACCAGGCATGCGAATTTTGTTGCTTATCTGCAATACTTCATAGATGGCCTAGCCCCCCCGCCTGCCACAATTGAAGGATTTCGCAAGATTCTCATCGAACACATGGGCACAAGCGGCATGTTAATGGATGACTTGCGCAAGTTTGTTCGGGCAGAAACTAGGAGATTAAACTTAGAACGGAGTGCGGCAAGAGAACAGTTCTGGAGACTGGCGCGTGAGGTTGGATATGAACAGGCAGATACGATATGGAGGGCTGCGGGGGAATGCAGGAAAATAAATGAGGTCACTAAATCGCTATGGGATTCACTGATTACACCCGTTTACCCTAGGAACGAAAACTGAGGACGGTGAAGTTAAAACTTGTACATACTGCGGCAGACCTGCGCTTGCCGAAGTAGTGGATGGAAAAACGTATTTCACCCATGTAGAAGTTACTGGTTCTAACGAACCGACAAGTATTGACATAAAGCGAGATATTTGTCCTAAACCCCTTTCCAAGTCACGTTAAAGTCCCGCCATCGGGCAACCTGGGTCAGCCCACCAGATCGCCGGGGAAGGGGAAGAGGTTCCAACCACATTCGCCAACCACGTTCCACCACGTCGCTGCCGGGTCAGCCCACCAGATCGCCGGGGGACGGAGAACGAGGTTCCAACCACGTTCGCCAACCACGTTCCACCACGTCGCTGCCGGGTCAGCCCACCAGATCGCCGGAGGACGGAGAACGAGGTTCCAACCACGTTCGCCAACCACGTTGCACCCACGTCGTTGCCGGGTCAGCCCACCAGATCGTCGGAGGGCGGGGAACGAGGTTCCAACCACGTTCGCCAACCACGTTCCACCACGTCGTTGCCGGGTCAGCCCCCACCAGATCGCCGGGGGACGGAGAACGAGGTTCCAACCACGTTCCACCCACGTCGTTGCCGGGTTAGCCCACCAGATCGCCGGGGACGGGGAACGAGGTTCCAACCACATTTGCTAACCACGTTCCACCACATCATTAAAAAATAAGGGAGCTTATTCACGACAACAGTTCTGGAACCTGCCAGAGTTGCAGCAGTGTAGGCATTCTCTTTGTGAATAGCAGGTTCCGCATGGCATTACAAAAACCAAATTCATTGCTCAGTGTCGAACAGGTTGCCGACCTGACCGGGTTATCAACTGAAACGCTGGCGCAGTGGCGTTCTCAAAAACGTGGAATTCCTTACTTGAAAATCGGGCGCTGTGTCCGCTACGATGCGCAGGACGTTCAATCTTACCTTGCGGGTTGCAGGGTTTCTGTCTCCGACGAAAACGAAAGGAGACAAAACAGATGAGCGTTTACAAACGTGGTGGAGTTTACTGGTATGACTTCTGGTTTCAGGGACAACGTTACCAGCAGAGTACGAGCCTGAATAACAAAACCGCTGCTTTGCGTGCCGAAGCAATACGCAAGGCTGAATTAGCTGAAGGCAGGGCAGGCATTGTAAGGAAAAAGCCATGTCCAAACTTTCAGCAGTTTATCGAAGAGGAATTTCTGCCGTGGTCGAAGAAAGAGCATGAGAGAAACTGGCGGACTCACAAGCGGTATCAAGTCAGCGCCAAGCCGCTCAAGAGTTTTTTCGGGAAATTTTCTCTGGATGGAATTTCTTCCGGCCTGATTGAAAAATTCAAGATGACACGGGTCAGCGAAATATCGAATGCCGGAACCAACCGCGATTTAGCAGCATTGCGTTACATGCTGAATTTTGCGGTACGGCAGGAGCATATTTCAAAGAACCCCATCAAGGGCGTGAAATTCCTGCGTGAAGGGCCGGGAATGATGCGGGTGGTTACGCATGAAGAACAGCAGAAGTATTTGAGCGTAGCTAACCCGCTGCTTCGAGATGTAGCCACTCTGATGGTAGAAACAGGGATGCGGCCTGAAGAGGTGTTTTCGATTCGGAAAGAAAATGTACACCTTGACGGACGTTACCTGTTTGTTCCGAAAGGCAAGACGAAATTTGCACGGCGTAATGTTCCGCTGACCGATGCTGCCATTGACGTACTAAAGCAAAGGCTGATAAAGGCGCGGAGTGCATATTTGTTCCCAAGCCGGGGCAATCTGGATGCGCCACTGACCACGGTGAGGAAACATCATTGCAAAGCCTTGAAAGATGCAAAGATCACTCCTGCTTTTCGCCTCTACGATCTGCGGCACACATTCGGCTCCCGTTCGGCAATGGCGTGTGTGGATTTGCCTACGCTCAAAGAGTTGATGGGACATTCGCAAATTTCTATCACCATGCGCTATGTCCATCCAACTCCACAGCACAAGATCGAAGCTGTAAACAAACTGCAACGCTACAATGCAGAGCAGTTGATTGCAGTTTACGAGTCATCAGGTGAGTCCCTACAAAAGTCCCTACAGTAGCAAATTCAGCAAGTGATAAACTGGATGTAAGTGGTTGAAAAGATTACCGTGGCCCTGTAGCTCAGATGGATAGAGCGACGGTTTCCTAAACCGCAGGTCGGAGGTTCGAATCCTCCCAGGGTCACCAGATCCATTGCCAAAATTGCCAAAATTTGTAATTGCCAAAATTAAATACATAGATCCTTCACTTCGCGCCAAAGATTCCTGTGCGGTAGCCATTCTTCAGGCGCTCCGTTCAGGATGACAAAAATGGCAGGTGCTCCGTTCAGGACGACACAAATGGTGGGCGCTCTGTTCAGGACGACAAAACTGCGAGAATAAGCATTTATGTACGAGCATTATTATGCACGTGCATCATGCCCGCCTCCCATCAGGGGCCTGTAAACCCGAGCATCATGCCTGCTTCCCATCAGAGTCCTGTAAGCCATTGTTAAGAATCGTGATCCCTGGTTCTGAGGTTCTGGTCTGTGCATCTAATCCAGTAACTACAGCAGGGAAACAATTTGAAGGAGGAGTTATGAAGAGAGTTCCAGGTGTAATCCTGGCTGCCCTCCTTGCGCTAGGGACTGCTTCACTCGCAGCTACGCAGCAAGGGAACCAGGGAGGCCAGTACGCTGCGTCGAGCCAGAGTAGCGGCGATCAGAAATCACAGCAGCGCATCACGAAAGAAGTGCGCCATGAACTGGCCATGATGCCGCAGCTCAGCATTTTTGACAATCTGGCATTCGCGGTGAACGGCAATACGGTGACGCTGCTGGGCCAGGTTCGCAATGCCGTGCTGAAAGACGAGGCGCAGCAGGCCGTGAAGCATATTGAAGGAGTCGGGCAGGTCAACAACCACATAGAGATTCTGCCGCCTTCTCCTAATGATGATCAGATTCGTCAGCAGGTAGCGCGGGCTATCTTCAATGATTCGCGCCTGTTCCCGTATGCAGTCCAGTCGCTGCCGCCGATTCACATCATCGTGAAGGGCGGACATGTGGATCTCGAAGGCCTGGTCCGCGACCAGGGGGACAAGAACGAGGCCGGTATTCGTGCCAGCGGCGTGCCGGGAGTGTTTTCGGTGCAGAACAATTTGCAGGTGGAGAACAGCACGCAGGCGAAGAAATAGCTTCTGGCTCTTAGCTCGGTGATCCGGAGGTAAGGGTCAAATTTGAGATCGAGTGAAAGAGTGGAATTGAATTTCAAATAAGAAGAGGCGCGGGGTTCCGCGCCTCTTTTGTTTTGTGTTCTATTTCAAGTTTATCGGGTGGCGAGTTTGCCGGTTGCCAGGCAGGTGGCGCCGCTGCCGTCAATGGAAGAGCGCAGGCTGCGGGTTGCATCAGAACAAAATGCCTTGCCTTTGCCGTTGAGCGGTTCAGCGACAATCTCGTAGGTGGATGCCGGTTTGCTGCCGCAGCTTCTGAGCGTGAAGCGGTAGCCGTTGTAAACGCCTCCGGAAAATTCAGGATCGACAAAGCTGTATGACTCACCTTCATCGATGCCTTTGCCGATATTCACCAGGTCCGCCATGTTGCAAGTAAAGCCTGCCTCGGGATGTTTTTGCGCATACAGACTTTCCGCCAGGCCAATCAGCCGGACGGCCCGCAGCGGCGCAATCTTTACCGGAGCATCAGAGGAACTAGCTGCAGGATCGGAACCAAGCGCCCGCGCTCTCGCCATCATGTCGGGGTTAAAGAGAGGCCCCTCGTAAAACCTTGGATCGCCTAGCGGCACGCGCACGCTCAAGGTGACGGCATTCAGCCGCCACAATTCCATCTGCTGTTTCAGGTTGAGCGCCACGCGGAAACCGACCGGCAGGCTTTCTTCCTTTCCATCGCGAGAGGCATGGAAGGAAAGCTCCATGTTATCGATATCGCCACGCAGGGAATCATTATCGATGCGAACTTCGATTTTTTCGTTCTGTTGCGGGTTATCAATCACAAAGAGCACGGGGCCGGATTCAAAAGACTGAAACATACCGGTGGCCCTGGCCATGGCAATGGCGCTCATCAGGGTTGAATCCTGCGGGGCATGCGCAAACTTGTTCTGGACTTCGAGCGTAAGGTGCTTCATGAGTCCGGCATCTCCGCCGCTCATCATTTCAATCACTGCCTGGCGCGGCGTCTGCAGCACGGTGGGCTGCTGGGCTGAAGCAACGGCGCCCAGCACACAAAAAATTGCAATCGCCCTGATGGCTTTCCCAAGCGACATAATCTGTTCTCTCCTGTTTGGGGGCTTGCCGCAAGGTTACATGCCGTCATAGGCCACAGACAATGACAATCCGGATGCACTGGGGTAACTTTTGTCATGCAGTGCTTTAGCCATTAGTCACTGGCCTTTGGATCTTTGTTCTAAGATGCAGACGTTTACTTCACAACTTTGAGTTCGACTTCGCTATGATCCTTCGATTCTGATTGGGTGTCGGGTACTCCGTTGGGCACTCTTCCGGATGCAAGACAAGGTGCTGCCGCGTCCATCATCGGAGACGCGCAGAATACGTGTAGCGTTGATGCAATAAGCTTTTGCGCCGCCGCCCTGGGCCAGCGGTTCAGCCACCAGGTGAAAGATTTCTGCAGGCTTTGTTTCACAGCCGCTGATGCTGTAACGGTAACCGTTGGCGGCGCCGGTGGCGATTTGCGGATCCAGCATGCCTGTATACGAAGAGCTGCCTTCTGTGCTATTCAGCAGGTCGGCGAGATTGCAGGTAAAGCCGATGTCAGGATGCTGCCGTGCGTACATCGATCAGATCATGGATCATCTGCTGAATCTCGATAGTGAGGTGCTTTTTGATGGCTGGCTCCCCGCCATGAATCATTTCGATCAGCGCCTGGCGCGGCGTCTGTGGTGCAGGCTGTTTTTGCTGTGCGGGAACGAGCGGGGAAGAAAACACAATCAACAGGACAAGACGGGTGCGTACAGTCACGGGGGAAACCTCCGGCTGCTTTTTAGCTTAATCCTGTTCGGTGAGCTCTGCAACCAGGGGTTGGTTATGCGGCGTGGGTCTTTTTCGTCTTTGATAAGACGGTGACGGGCATCGGATCGGAGATGTTCATCCGTGAACCACATTGGGGACAGTAGACCGAGCCTGTATGTTCTACTACGGAAGGAACAGTACGGAACCGGCGGCTGCAACGCGGACATTCAACGCTGATTATTTGTACCAATGGGGAACCCTGACTTTCATGAATGTTCAATTTACTAGAGTACCAACGGATCTACATACCTGCAAATAAGGAACGTAAATTTCACCGCTGATAAAAACCGGATGAACGCAGATTCGTTCTGGACAGATTTTATCGTGCGACGCCGGCGCCTGCCACCACGCGTGCGACGGCCAGCATGGCGATAGCTTGCGCGGAAGATTCGCGCAGTTTCTGGGCGCGGGTGAGCGCATTGACCGAATCGATCTGGGCCGCCGCCTCGCTTACTTCCTGCACCACCGCCGCGGCGTTCTGTTCCGGCGTTCGCGCGCCCCATACCTCATCGACCGCGGCAAAGGCCATGTCAAAATATTTGCCCGCCTGGTTTTTATCGCCTGAGGTTCCGGCAGCGAAGCCGTGCGCTGCGGCTTCACGCGCGCGCTGGCTGGCCGGCAAATCGCGCAGGCGGTCCGATTGATCTGTGCCGTTGTTGCCCATGGCCTGCAGTACAGAGACGCTTTCCACCGGCGGCCGGTCGAACCCGGTTGTGCCGGGATTCTGGGCATTCTGCACCGCCGAACCAGCGACCACGTCGCCGCTGAGGGCATCCTGAAAGCCCTGCTCGCCCAAGGCCTGCTTCATGGCGCCGCCGGCAATATTGATTCCCAGTGTGCGCGTGCCGCCATCATCGAGCTTGCTCAGCCACTCCAGCAATTGCAGGCCGGTTTTCCTGGCCACGTCCTTATCTACTTCGGTGGCCATGCGCGCATACATGGCGGCAAAATTTTCCGCTTCCCCGGCATTCTCATGGGCATCCGGCAAGGAAGAAAATATCTTCTGAAAATGAGTTTGTGACCAGAGAGTTTTCGTACCGGCAACCTCAATGGTGGCCATCAGGGCGCGGGGCGCGACGATTTTCTGCTCCATGGCGGCATCCAGCTTTCGCGAAACCAGGTACATGGTCTGTTTTGGACAGCTCGTCAAAGCGCCGATCATCGATTGTTCGGCGGCGGGAACGGCGGCTTCGGGCAGGTTCTCGATAAAGCTCTGGGCTGAAGCACAATCCGTTTGCCCATTCGCCATCAGTGACACTGCCGGGGTTTGTCCCAGGCGCACCAGTTCTGATTCGATGCGCACGCCTTCACGCCACAAATTCTTCGCCAGCTTCTGATCAATCGGCAGAAGGACGTTAGCAGCGCTGGCCAGCACTCTGAGCCTGTCCTGCGGGTCGGGCTCAGGGAGCGCGACGGCCATTTTGACGGTATCGAGCACGAACTGCTGCTGCGGGGTCAGTTTGCGGGGCGACTCCTGAACGGGTTTTCTGGAAGCTTTGTTTCCGACGGCAGGGTTGTGTTGCTGCGCATTCGCCAAAAGCGAAAGCGCGGCCAGGACGAGAACGATAAACGCTGAATTTGATCGATACATGCTAACAGTTCAGGAAAATTCGGAGATATGCCGCCCGCTTCGCGGGCTCGGTGATTTCTTTCTTCTTGTGCTTACCCACAGCTTGCGCTGTGGCTAGAAGAATATCGCCAGCTTTCGCTGGCTTAATACCTGTCTCGCCGGAGCACCTGGCTAATACGTGTCTCACCGGGGCTGGCTTAATACGGGTCTTGCCGGGACGGTACACCTATTTCATAAATCCCGGATAGGTTCAAGTTTCATAAACCCGGTACGTTTCAAAAACTTTCATAAACCCGATAGGTTTCAAAAATGCTTAGTTTCGAAATACTTAGAGTTTCAAAAATACTCAGAGAAAGGTTAA
The DNA here is from genome assembly GCA_003223515.1 of Candidatus Angelobacter sp. Gp1-AA117. Classification (GTDB taxonomy): domain Bacteria; phylum Acidobacteriota; class Terriglobia; order Terriglobales; family Acidobacteriaceae; genus Angelobacter. The sequence goes on along the minus strand of QHVI01000053.1, from coordinate 22,178 downwards.
GGAAGCATCTACTCTGGTTCAATGCTTTGCTGGAATTTTTTTAAAAAAGAATCAGGAGGGATTAAGTGATTTTCTTAATTCCTTATGCCTTTCGCGATAAAAATTAACAGCGCTCTTTATTCGCTATTCGCTTTCCGCAGTTCCGCCACGATTTCCGCGGCGGCTTTGCGGGCGTCGTCACCACGGTCAGGCGGGAAAGAGATGGCACCGACGCGGGCATGGCCACCACCCCCGTAGCGTTCACAGATCCTGGCCAGGTTCACCATGTTCTGTTTCGTTGTCCACGGATTGGAGCCAACAGCCACCTTTACCCTGAAGCTGCTGCTGCTCAAGCCCACGCTATAAACCGATTCCGCATGTAAGTAATAAGGAATGAACTTGTTGTAGCCTTCAAGGTCGTAATCGGTCACATCGAAAAAGATCACCCCCTGTTTGCATTCAGCCCTCTGCCTCATGATGTCGATGGATTTCCGATGGCGATCCAGAAGGCTGGGCAGCAGGGCCGCCACCAAAGGCTCTTCCACTACCTTCGCCAGCGGTTCGGTCACCAGCAGCGGAATCAGGCGCGGAAGGAAGGTGGGGTCGTTGGTTGACTCGATGACCATGGTCAGCTTCAGGGCGGGCTCGGCCATCTCCACCGCCATTTTGGGGCTGGTGAACTGGGCGCCGTCGACGATATCGGCCCAGTGGATCAGATCGGCAACCGGCGCGGGATCAAAGCCGAATTTTTCCTGGGCTACGGATGCCAGGAACTTGGTGCAGGATTTGAACTCCGGATCGCAGAACTTCTTCGATTTGTCACCCTGGCGGTAATGCTCGGCATCTTCCGCAGTAAGGAATGCGCTCTGGTGATGATCAAACCACCAGGTGATGCGCGGAGAAGGCGAGTATTTGAAGTCGACGATGGCATTCTCATCACCATCGAAGTCTGCTTCATTGAACAGGGCACCGGCCCGGTGCACCAGTCCGCTGAATTGAAAGTCAACGTCATTGCGAATGCGTTCCCGGTAGAAGCGGGAAAAAAGGGCTGCCGTAGCAGTGCCGTCGAAACATTTGTCGTGGAAAAAGATTCTGACTTTCAACCAGTTGTCCCTTAGCCCTTATCGGGAAGCCTTGTGAATGCAAAAGTATTAGGATTGACGGCCCGAGGCGGTTCTGTCAAGGCATTAGCGGCGGCGCCACAACAAAATCCGTTTTGACCGGAAGCGCATGAAGGCAGCAAAATAACGGATGAAATTTACCTATTTATAAATGGAATGCTGCTCCGCAGGTTTCTGCAGTTTGATGGTGATTTCATGCACGGGCTGGTTGATCTCATAATCTTCGCCGTAGGTTCTTAATCCATGCGCAATGACCTGGATGCGCATTTTTCCGTAAGGAATACCCACGATAGAAACTCTGCCATCCTGATGGGTCTTCAATTCATAGCCGTCATTCTTCTGCTTGCCATCCTTGCCCACAGGATGGAGAACCACCTCGGCATTGCGCACCGGCTTGCCGTTCTCGTCTTTCACTACCAGTAACTGGATGGTGGCCAATTTATGTTCCGCGCCGGCCGCCAAAATGGCCAGAAGCACGAAAATAACGAGTAGTTTCCAGCGATGCATCTCTCCTATTGTACAAGTACCTTTCGGCTCAATGCAGCAAAGCTGGTTCAGAATTGCCAAAATTGCCAATAATTTTGTAATTGCCATCATTCAAAATCCTAAGCCATGGAAATTTATGCCTGGGTGGCGTCTCTTGAATAGCCCGGCAACGATTCTCCCGCGCAGCCGGGGGGGCGACTGCGTTCCATAAACATTTTGGCCGGAAACCTGAGAGTACCCGCATCTCAGGGCAAACTCTCATTGAATATCCCCGGTCTATGATATATACAAACACCACGCGTATATCAGCACCTAGATCATGTTCAAGATCCTATTTTCGCTAGGCGGGGCCCTGGCTGTTGCCGGAATTGTCTGTTACGCTGCGGCTTTCGGCAGCCGGGACTCGGAAGCCTTTATTTCAATCGCATCTGGACTCTTTTCCCTGGGGGCGCTGATCATTGCCCTGGGATTTTACCTGCAAGCACGCAAGCTGCGGTCTGAGGTGTTACCCCGACAGCAGCAATCCAGCAACAAGAGGACAGACAGATTATGCTCCTCCTGCAACCGCGAACCAGCGCGGGTATTTTGCCGGGTACATCAATTACGGTTGTGCCTGACCTGCCTGGACACACACGATGACGGCAGAAATTGCCTGTATGTCCCTGGAAACCGCGCGGCTGCCGCGTATAAATAACTGAAAACAGGAGCCTTGGTTAAGGCGCAAAGGATTGAAAAGACACGAAGGCGCCAAGACCTAAGCCCATGGTACTTTGGTTACTTTGTCGCACCGTCATGTCTCATTAACAATGTGGAAGGTACAAATGTCCGCTAGCCCATGGAGAATGAGCACATGATAAGGTTTAGTCGAAGTGACCGGAGTATCGCCGCTGCATCGGGTACTTCCTCTATGCCAGCTCACGCTCGGGGATTCAGCTTAGCAGAGATGCTGGTCACCCTGGCGGTCATCATGATCACCACCGCGATTGTCGGTCCGGCGGTGAAGAATTCCTATGAAACTTACAAGTTTCGCGGCGCCGTGACTTCTACCACAGGCGCAATCCGTTCAGCACGCTATCAGGCAATGGCTCAGGGTTACTCGCTCCGCATGGTGTTTGGCCATACAGCCGGCACCTATCAACTCCAGCGGAGTGCTGATACAGATCCCAGCGGAACTGGAGCTTTTACTAGTCTGGGGAACACCCGGCTTATGTCGGGCAGTTCACTGAACCCTGGTCTAGGCGCAGACATTACCTTGCAGTTTATCCCGAGCGGCGCGGTCAAGCTGGTGTCCGGAAGCCCGGCAACGATGTCTTCTTGCGGGGCCGCCGTTTCTCCTCCCCCTTGTACATTGACTCTGACCTATCGAGGGAATACGGAAACTATTTCGGTAACTGGCTATGGAACAATCACTGTCTCACCGTAAACGGCGCCACCAGCGCGGTTTTACCCTGGTGGAAGTGCTGATCGCGGTCTTCATTCTGGCTTTCGGCCTGTTGGCTGCGGCCGCATTGTTGGCCCAGATGGCGCTCACCAGCAACCAATCGCGCTACATGAGCACTGAGGCTCTGCTGGCATCAGAAAAACTCGAAGACCTGAACACCTACCCAGCAAGCGATGCGCGAGTAGCAGCCGGCGGAAGCGTGGATTTGACCGTGGCTGGCGTCTCAGGATATTTCGACCAGATTCAGGTCTCTGCGGGCGCAGCGGCCTCCGCCAGCGGCGACGTGGTAGAAACCACCACCGGAACGGATCCCGTCACTGGGGTGGCTTTCTATACCATCATCAAACACTCACCGAACGGCACCGCTACGTCACAGAAGCTGAATGGATCGCCACCAGCAGCCACTGCAGACATGGTGGTTTTCGACCGTCGCTGGCAGGTGGAGCAAGACGTTCCAGTAAGCGGTGTGCGCCGCGTCACGGTCGTCATTTCGCTTCACAACCCCACCAAGGGCGGGCAGGCAATATTTCAAATGAGCATGGTGAGGCCATGAAAATGATTCTGAACATGAAATCTTTGCGGCGCACGCGAAAACCAGCCGCCGGATTCTCGCTGGTGGAAATGATGGTTGCTGTGGCCATCTTTCTCATCATCGGGGGAGCGGCAATTAACCTCGTCAGCAAGCATGCGCCTCTGGCCAGCTCGGCGCAAAACCAGGCTGGCTTGAACATCGCGTTGCGCAATGCCATCGCGCAAATGGAGATTGACGTATCCAATGCCGGCACCGGCTACTATCCCGGAGCCAATATTGCCGAATGGCCGGTGGGTCTCACCGTTGTGAATGGACCACAGGCAACGGCATGCAATAGCGGAACCACTTATACCGCGAATTGTTTTGACACGCTGAATGTTATTGCCGTAGATACAACTACTCCGCTCGCGCATCCGTCGGGCGCCACCTCAAACGTCAGTGATTCTTCGGCCACGCTGTTTGTCATGCCGGCCGATTCAACAACCGTGACTGACCTGGCTGCAGATTTCCACAAGAATGACTGGGTTATGGTGCTGGCCAGCGATGGCTCAAAAATGGCGGTGGTGCAGTTGACCCAGGACGGCAAGGTCGCCGGAGGAAAAGTAAATTTAAACCATAATGGAACGGATAAGACGACCTTCGAAACGGTTTGGACAGATAGCAGCGGCGTGACCCATACCGGCGATCCGTTTTGGATTTCAGCACAGCACATTTCGACCACCAACAACAAGCTGGGTTCTACTTTCAGCAGCAATGACTGGGTCCTTAAGCTGAACCCCATCACCTATAGCGTGGACCTTTCTGTTGCTAACAATCCCCGGCTGATACGCACGCAAGGCACCAACCAGGATGTGGTTGCCGAGCAGATCATCGGATTCCGGGTGGGCGCTTCTGTGCGGGAAGGAACCGCCGACCAGCCGTATAACTTCTATGCGTCCGGCCCGTCAGACCTGAGTGGATGCACCTCGAATTGCGGATATGAAAACAGTTGGTCCCAGATCCGCGCGGTGCGTATCTCGCTTATAGGGCGTACTCCGCCGAATGGCGATCCAACCAGTAAATTTCGGAATTCTTTTGATGGGGGCCCGTACAAGATACAGGGCGCTTCTGTGACCATTAATCCCCGTAATCTCAGCATGGGCGATCAGACCAACTGATTAGCGAGGAGGCAAAGTGCAACAGTACACAAAAATTATCGGGAGGACCGCAGGGCGGCGCCGCGAGCGCGGTGTAGCATTGCTCACCACCTTGCTGCTGCTGATGCTGGTGACAGGGCTGAGCCTGGCCATGGTAATGGCTGTACGGTCTGACCTGCTGGTGAATGGTTATTACCGCAACTTCCGCGGTGCTTTCTATGCCGCCGATTCCGGCCTGAACATCGTCCGCCACGACCTGGCAACGATGATTTCGGGCATGGCGCCGGCGAGTTTCAGCGTAGGCACACAGCCCATTCCTGCAGGCAGCGAAGCCACGATTCTCACCAACATCAACAGCAAGTACGGGACCGTCACAGCGATTACGGGCAGCGGGAATACGGTAAATTCCTGGCCGGAGAGCTTCAAGCTGGATACCACGCAGACTCAATTCAGCCTGGCAAATTGCACTGTGAATTTCGACGACGGCACCACTTCAACCAATTGTGGTCTTTCCAAGGGTACCGGTGGTGGCAATCCCAGCAAGTACACCTACATATACAGCTATACGATTCAGACCATTGGGCAGGCCCAGAATTCGGAGCGGGCAATCATTGAGGATAGGGGCAACATTACGTTGACTGCCAATATCGTTCCCGCCGGTACTTCGACAAGCTCGGGAGTCAAAACCAGCTTTGCCGCCTGGGGTATGTTCATCGATAAGTCGCCCCTCTGCAATGGCAGCACCCTGGTTGCCGGAACTATTTCCGGACCCGTGTTTACAAATGACGCCTGGAACTTCGGCACCGGCAGCTACATCTTCACTGACAATGTCGGCAGCGTGAATCCGGATTCCGGGTTCCAGTATGGAAGCGGAAGCGGCGGTTGCGATCCGTTTGCCGGCACGGCAGATGCCAAGAGTGGCAAGACTACAAACATCAAATTCCAGAACGGCTTCCAGCAGGGCGCGAATTCCGTGCCGCTGCCACAAAATGACTTCAGCCAGAAACGCGCGGTTCTCGATGGGCAGGGCACCGATACCTCAAACGTCGGCAACAGCGATCTGGCCAACAAGCTGAGAGACGTTAATAAGGCCAGCTATCCTGGCGGCGGAGCGAGCAGCGGCGTATTCCTGCCTTATGACGTGGTGAGTGGCACCCCCACTTTCAAGGGTGGCGGCATCTACGTGGAAGGCGATGCCTCTGTGGTTTTGCAGCCGGGTGCTGCTGCCAATCAGCAGACCTACACCATTACTCAGACCGGCACCACCACGATTACACAGCCGGTCTTCAATAAAAAAGGACAGCAGATTGGAACGACAACGGTTACCGTTCCCACGACCACCACGACCGTGGTTACGGTCAACAAGCCGCTGAATTCAACCGATCCGGGCAGCACAGTCATGAGTCAGACCTACAACGTGAACGGCACGAACCAGCCGGTCCAGACTTTGAACGTGGTGGGCGTGCCTGAATCGCGTGATCCTTCGGGTAGCGCCATCAGCCCGGCAACCATGCTTTACGTGGATGGAAACATTACCAGCCTTTCCGGTCCGGGTGTTGGCCAGGCTGCCATTCAGGATGGCGCAGCGGTAACCATCACCGCGGCGAATAACGTGACTGTTACCGGCGACATTCTGTATAAGACCGCGCCAGTCACCAAAACCCAAAACCAGGTTCCGAATACCCCCGCGGATACGCTGATTCCGGGAGCCGATAACGGACAGGTGCTGGGAATCTTCACTGCCGGCGGAAACATCAATCTCAACAATCAGCAGGGCTCCACCAACCTGGAGATCGATGCCTCACTGGCCACGATTTCCGCAACCGGTTCGGGCGCCCTGATCAATAATGGCTCCGCCATCAATACCCTGACGATTCTGGGCGGGCGTATTCAGAACACCATTCAGAACATCAACAGCAGCACCAGAAATGTGTTCTTCGACCGGAGGTTCCTAAGCCACGGCTTCGCTCCGCCCTGGTTCCCGTCTACCACGGTGACGCCCACCTCCTCAACCACGGTTACAGCGGACCAGGCTAATTTCACTTCGCCTGTGTTCCAGCGCGTGCAGTGGTTGTACAAGGCGAACACCTACTAATCGTTTGAACATCACCAGCGGGCGGCCTGCAAAGGCCGCCCTGCCGCTTTGCGGTTTATCTGGCGAAGCTTTGCATTTATGCTTCAGCCATGACTCTTTCCGTCTGCATTATTACCCTGAATGAAGAAGCCAATATTGGGCGCACGCTGGAGAGCGTAAAAGGCATCGCCGACGAAATCATCGTGGTGGATTCCGGCAGCACTGATGATACGGTGGCCATCGCCCAGTCCTACGGAGCAAAGGCGTTTGTGGAACCCTGGAAGGGTTTTGCGCTGCAGAAGAATTCATCCCTGGAAAAAGCCACCTGCGATTGGATTCTCTCGCTCGATGCCGATGAAGAGGTCAGCCCGGAACTGGCGGCCAGCATTCGCTCTGTGCTGCACTCCGCCACGCCGCAGCAGTTCAGCGGATACGAGATGGCCCGCCGCAACCTCTACATGGGGCACTGGATTCGGCGCAGCGGCTACTATCCTGACCGCAAGTTGCGTCTGGTGAAGCGCGGATCGGCTACGTTCGAACTGCGCGCCGTGCATGAAGACATGAAGATGCCTGGCCCCATCGGGCGGCTCCATGGAGACCTCATCCATCACGCCTATGCCTCTCTGGAAAGCTTTATCGAACACGCCAACCGCTATTCTTCCCTGGGCGCAGGCATGGTCGTGAAAGAGCGCATGGTGGGCTTCAGCTTCATGAATATTGTTGTGCGTCCGTTGGTCAGGTTTATCTACAGCTATTTCTTCCGGCTCGGTTTTCTCGATGGACGCATGGGACTACTCGTCTACATGAATCACGCCGCCTATGTGAGTTGGAAATATGCAAAGGCCTGGGAAATGTCTGTGAACGCCAGCAAGAGCTCACCACAGAGACACGAAGGCACGAAGTGATGGATATTCCAATGCCTGGGACAGCTTCGGTAGCTGATTTCGCTGACCTTTCTGCCCAACCGGCGGTACGCGGATTTCTGCATCAGCCGGAACGGCCCAATGGCGATGGGCTGGTGCTGACGCATGGGGCAGGAGCCAATTGCCAGTCAAAGCTGCTGATGGCCGTGGCTACGGCTTTGGCTGATGCCGGATTTACGGTCTTGCGATGCGACCTGCCATTTCGTCAGGCGCGTCCGCATGGCCCGCCCTTTCCAGCGGGCGCGGCGCAGGACCGCCAGGGCTTACGCAGGGCTGTTGAAGCATTGCGGCAGCGGGTCTCCGGGCGCATCCTCCTGGGCGGACATTCCTATGGAGGACGCCAGGCCACCATGCTGGCTGCTGAAGAGCCGCAATTCGTTACAGGGTTGCTGCTGCTGTCGTATCCCCTGCATCCGCCACGCAAGCCCACGGAGTTGCGCACCGCACATTTCCCCCGGCTCAATACGCCTGCGCTCTTTGTTCATGGCACGCGTGATCCTCTTGGCTCAGTGCAGGAAATGCAAGCTGCTCTACAACTTATTCCCGCAAAAGCCCGGCTGCTTGAGGTAGAAGGCGGCGGACACGAATTGCTGCCGAGGAAGGGCACAACCGATTTGCCGGGAAGAATAGTTTCTGCATTTTGCACACTGATAGCGGCGGGCCATTGAGCGTCCGTTATCGTCCATTACGTCCATATGCCGTGAATTGCAGCTAAAATAGCTTCTGAACTGCGCGAGGATTCCAGTGATGCAGGTGGCCCAACAAACCCAACAGGAATTTGCGTCGAAGGCTTACGTTCTGGTCAGGCAATTCATTTCGCCGCAAGACCGGGAGCAGCTTTTTCAACATGCGCTGGAGAGATCCAAAACGGCTACCATGAAGGCCGATCGCCTGGTGGAGGGCACCCCTGCAGCTTACGCGGATCCATACATGGAAGAGCTTCTTGAGCGCCTGCTGCCGGTTGTCGAGGCAATTACCATACTCAAGCTGTTTCCCACGTATTCCTACTTTCGCGTCTATAAGCGCGGCGACGTGCTGACACGCCATCAGGACCGCATGTCTTGTGAGATCAGTGTTACTGCCAGCCTGGGAGGCGCTGCTCCTTCGCCCTGGCCTATCTGGATCGAAGGACCGCAGGGCGCAACTCCGGTGAGCATGGAGCCGGGAGACGGCGCGATTTACCGTGGCATTGAATGCGCGCACTGGCGGGAGCCGTTTGATGGAGATCTCGCGGCACAGGTATTTCTTCATTATGTAGATCAGCACGGCCCGCATGCAGAATGGAAGTTCGATAAGCGCAAACGCCTGGGAACCATTCCCCGCTCGGTGCACATAGCTGACCAGAACCAGTTCAGGCTTCATCCTGACGGCGTACTGCAGCCCGCATCGGGTGAAAAGATTTCCCTGTATCCAATCGAAGCGGCAGTGTGGAGACATCTTGAGGCCGGGCGCGCTGTGCCGCAGATCATCGAGGAAGTGATGCGTGATTTTTCCCTGTCGCGATGCGAGGCGGAGGTGTATGTAACGCAGTTCATCTCCTTTGGAGAGAAAGAGAGCCTCCTGCAGGCCAGCTAACATTCGAGCTTTCGCTGCGCTTTGATGGTTTCAGGTTTGAGCCTGAAGACTATCCTTCACTCAAAGGATTCTTCAGCATGGTGCTGGCCGGTGATGGAGGGCAGGCGGTCCTTCAGCCGCAGCAGAGCGCCAACGCTCAGCCGTAGAATCTTCCCTGGTGAACCGGTTGGCTTATTGCCGATATATCGCCGTGTTTCTCTGCCTGGCCACGGCTTCGTGTTGCTATGGCCAGCATTCTGAGGAATGGCTGTCGCTCTCGCAGAAAGACTGGGACATCAAAGAAGCGCCCGGCGAGCCCGGCGCGGCCGCCGTGCAGCTCTACTATGCTGATTTCCGCGATGACAACAGCCGGTATGAGTTTGTCCATCGCTGCATCAAGGTGCTTAGCGATCAGGGGCGCGGGTATGCTGACGTTGAGATCGTCGTGCCCAGGGAATATCACTTTGAAGACTTGCAGGCGCGCACCATTCATCCGGATGGTGCCGTCGTGCCCTTTACCGGAAAGCCCTTTGACAAAGTAGTGCTTCAGCACCGTGAAGATAAGACCGTGGCCAAGACATTCACGCTACCTGATGTTACTACCGGCAGCATCATCGAGTACAAGTACCGGCTGACCTGGGATCTGTACTTTCATGATCCGGTCTGGAATGTGCAGCACGATCTATTCACGCTGAAAGAGAGCTTCTGGCTGCGTCCTTATAAAGGTCCTCTGAGCACTCCTACGGCAGGTGACCGGACCCAACTTTCGTTCGTGTATTCCAACATGCCGGAAGGCATTCAGCCCAGAGATACCAGCGCCGGGGTTGAACTCGAATTGGAAAATGTGCCCGCATTCAAGGCTGAAAGATATATGCCTCCGGAAGACAACTTCAAGGCAGAGGTGCGTTTTTTCTATGGAGGACATGAGGTTGAATCGCCTGAAGTGTTCTGGAACAACCTGGGCCATCGGTGGTATGCAAAATCCGAGCGCTTTATTGGCAGCTATTCCGGGATCAAGCGCGCAGCCGCCAACATTGCCGGAGGGGAAACGAATCCCGAGCAGAAGCTGAGAAACCTCTATGCGTACGCGCAGCAGATACGCAATCTCAGCTTTGAACGGGCGCGCACCAGCACGGAAGACAGGAAGGAAGACCTCAAGCCCAATGCCAGCGTGGCAGACGTGCTCGCCCGTGGCTATGGGTATCAGAATGAAATTGCAGAACTGTTTGCCGCCCTTGCGCGTGCGGCAGGATTCCAGGCGGAGATGCTCCGTGTTTCCAGCCGCAGAGACAGAATCTTTGACATCAAAATGCTTTCTGAAGATCAACTCGATGTGGAGATCGTGGAAGTGATGCTGAAAGGCTCGGCGTTGTACCTCGATCCGGGAACAAAATTTTGCCCGTTCGGGACCGTTCACTGGATCCATACTTCCACCACCGCACTGAAGCTCAACAGGAACGGCGGCGTCCGGATCGTGGTTCCTACAGCCAGTGCCGAGAAGAGCGTGATTCACAGGGTGGCGCAGCTTGAACTGGATACAATAGGTTCGTTGCGGGGCCAGATCGAGGTGGAGTTCAAGGGAACCGATGCTCTCCAGCGGCGGCTTGAGGCGCTCGATAGCGACACCACCGGCCGTACCAGAGATTTGGAAGATGAACTGCTAAGCTGGCTTCCGCAGGGCTCGGGCGTGCTCTTTCTGGAAGCCCAGGGATGGAACTCCAGTGAAGACCCCCTGGTCGCAAAATTTGAGGTTGAAGTGCCGCATTTTGCCTCCGTAGTTGGGAAGCGCCTGGTCATTCCCACAGGTCTTTTCCGCATGCCGCAGATGAGTGCCTTCGAGACCAAGGATCGTAAATATCCGCTGTACTTCCCCTATACGTATGAAGAGCTGGATAACGTGACCATTCATCTGCCGCCCGGATATTCCGTTGAAACCCTTCCCGACGGGCAGGATGTGAAGCTTTCCAACACCCGATTCATCACCAGCAGATCAGCCGAAGAAGGGACGGTACTGGAGACCAAAGCCCTGGTAGTCAATAGCATTTATTTTCAGCCAGACCAGTATGGCAACCTCAGAGAATTTTTCAGCAGGCTCAAGGCTTCTGACGAAGAACAGATTGTGGCTGCCCCGGCATCATTGGGCGACAGGAGGAACATCGATCGCGGCGTTTCGCTGAAAGAAGCCGCCGGGCATTAGTCTGCGAGCAGGAACTCTGGCCAAAGAGGCTGTAATGGTGTATATATTGGGGCATCGCTTGCCCGCCGCCCTGCTTGGATTCCCCCTTTGGTTGTGCAAGATTCTCGTATGAGGTGATTGAATGCGTCTTGTTCGGTACTGCGTATTAGTTGCGTCTCTGCTCACTGCAGCAGTTTCCTTTGCTCAGAAAGAAGACTGGCTCCCTGTGACCCCGCAGGATCTTCAGATGAAAGAGGTGCCCGGCCAGCCTGGTGCATCCGCCGTCCGGCTCTATTATGCGAACTATATCGATGACAATCTTTCCACTGAATTTAACTATTACCGTATCAAGATCCTGACTAGCGCCGCTCTGACACCACCTAATAGCTATGCCGACGTCCAGATAGAGATGCTGCCCGGCGTCACCATCAGCGATCTCAAGGCCCGAACCATCAAGCCCGATGGTTCCATCGTGGACTTCATCGGCAAGCCCTTTGAAAAGACCATCTTTAAAGGCCGGGGGCTGAAGGCGGTTGCCAAGGCGTTCACCCTTCCAGAGGTCAGTGTAGGCAGCATCGTTGAATACAAATACAAGCTCAGTTATTTAAACTCGCCGTTTTTTAGTTTCAGCACGGATGTATGGGTGATGCAAAGCAACTTGTACACCGTGAAAGAGCACCTCTACTTCAAGCCTTTCGAAGGCGGCGGAGGCAGGGGTTACTGGGAAGAGGGGGGAGCGCAGGTGGCTTCGGTAAGTTCCAACCTCAAGCAGCAGCCCAAGAGCAAAGGCAATAATTTCGAACTGGAGCTTCAGGATATTCCGGCTTTTGAGGCTGAAGAATTCATGCCTCCGGAGAACAACTACAAGCCTGTCACGCGGTTCTTCTACACCCGTATTGGGAATACCACTGCCGATAAAGGATGGCAGGAACTTGCGAAAAACCGTTATGAAGATGTAGAGACGTTCTTATCCAAGAACAAAGGCGTGAAAGAGGCAGCGGCAGCCACGATCGGCGATGAGACCGAGCCTGGAATGAAGCTCCGCAAGCTCTATGAAAAAGCGCAGCAGCTCAGAAATCTCACCTACGAGCGCGACCGGACCAAGGAAGAAGCCAAGAAGGAGAACCTGAAAGGCAACACCGGTGTTTCGGATGTTCTGAAGCGTGGGTACGGCGGAGACGACGAGATCACTTTGGCATTCGTTGCCATGGCGCGAGCCGCCGGGTTTGATGTTGCCGTGTTACAGGCAGGCAATCGCAAGGAAGGCTTCTTCAATAAAGAGTGGACGTCACTCAGCCAGCTCGACACTATGGTCGCACTGGTGAACGTTGGCGGCGCCGAACTGTACCTTGAGCCTGGAGCTAAATTCTGTCCGTATGGCATGGTGCGCTGGACGCATACGGGCAGCGATGCCTTGAAGCTTGAGAAAAAGGGCGGCGCCTTCGTCAAAATTCCTACCAACAAGTACGACAAAGCCGTTACGCACCGGTCAGCCGTGGTCAGCGTTGCTGAGAATGGCGACCTGAAAGGCGAAATCACGCTGGAGTTTAAAGGCCTCGAAGCTCTCGAACACCGGCTGGATGCGATCGATGAAGATGAAGCTGGAAGAAAGAAGTCCCTGGAAGATGAGCTATTTGACTCCCTCCCCAAGGAAGCAAGCGTGAAGGCGGTGGATGTGCAGGGCTGGAATGCTACAGACGATCCTCTGGTGGCCAAATTCCACGTGGAAATTCCTTCTTATGCTTCGATAGCGGGCAAGCGGCTCCTGATCCCTTCTTATCTTTTTCGCGTGAAGCAAAACGCCGCATTCAAGCAGAATGAACGCAAATACCCGGTCTATTTTCCTTATCCATTTTCTGAGACGGACGAAGTGAGCATCAAGGTGCCTGCCGGCTTCTCTGTAGAAAGCGTTCCCGGCGAGCAGGAGGCGCGGCTGTCTTACGCCGGATATCAGAGCGTGAGCAACTTTGACGGCTCGCAACTGCTCACGCAGAGACAATTGCTCTTCAATGCGTTCTACATCGACCTCTCCCGGTACGCTGAAGTGAAAGGGTTCTTCAACAAGGTGCAGACCGGGGATGAACAGCAGGCCATCTTGCAAAACAGAAATGCCGGTGCGCAAAAGGGCAACTGATGAGGAGAGATGCTGTGACCCGTAATCTTCAAACCGCCGCTTTGCTCCTGGTTGTGCTCGTTGCCGGTCTGGCTTTTGCCGATAAAAAAGAGGACTGGCTCACGCACACCCGAGGAAATGCAAATGAAGGAAGCTCCGGGCGATCCCGGAATTAAAAGGATTGTTCAGTAAAGTACAGGCAGGTGACGAACAATAGGCCGTACTTAAGGTGGGAGGCAGTACCGATGCTCAAAAAAGTAATTAGTCCGGTTGTTTTCTTGCTTCTGGTGAGTTTGTGGCCCATGAGCGCGGCCGCTGGCACTCCAGAGTGGCTCCGCAGTCTCGCCCAGCAGCCGCAGAAGCATTATGCCGATGACGTGGATGCGGTGGTCCTTTTAAGCGAAGAGGTAGTAACCGTCAAGGACAGCGGGGAAATCGTCAAGCGCACCCGTGTGGCGTACAGGATTCTTCGTCCTGAAGGCAGAGGAGTGGCCACTGAAGAGGTATATTTCGATAGCGAAGAAAAGGTCAACTTCCTTCACGGCTGGAGCATCACTGCCAGGGGACAGGAATATGAAGCCAAAGACAAGGATGCTTTCGAGCGCAGCACCAGCACCTACGAGATATTCTCAGACGATAAGGAGAAAATCCTGCCAGTTCCCGGGGCCGATGTAGGCACAGTCGTGGGCTTTGAATATGAGCAGAAGGAGCGCCCTTATCTGTTTCAGAGCCTGTGGGGCTTTCAGTATGGACTGCCTGTGGAGCATGCGCGGTTTGTTCTGCAGATATCCTCCGGTTGGGAATATAAAGCCGCATGGGAAAATCATGCGGAAGTTGCTCCGCTCGCCCAGAATGGCACCTACGTTTGGGAATTGAGCGACATTCCTCGCATTGAAGATGAATATGGCAGTCCCAATTGGCGGGCGTTAGCTGGACACATGCTGGTCACTTACTTCTCAGAAAGGGCCAAAAATCAGACCTTCAAAGACTGGAACGAACTCGGAGCATGGACGGCCCAACTCATCGCCGGTTCACGTGATTCCAACCCTGCGCTTCAGCAGAAAGTCATGGAGTTGGCCCCTGCGAACCTGCCCGTGCTGGAGCGAATCAAGGCATTGGCCCGGTTTGCGCAGCATGATATCCGTTATGCCGCCATTGAGATTGGCATCGGCGGTATGAAACCTCATCCTGCTCCTGAAATCCTGGCGCATCGCTATGGTGACTGCAAAGATAAGGCCATTCTTCTCCACACCATGCTCGCGCAGATTGGCGTGAAGTCGTATTTCACGCTGGTGCATGCCACGCGGGGAGTCTTCACCGAGAAGACGCCGCCCAATTCATATTTCAATCACGTCATTCTCACGATCCAACTTCCTGAAAGCAGCCTGGCCAGGACTTTTCCTGCGATCTACGAGCATCCCAAGCTGGGCCATCTTCTCATCTTTGATCCCACTAGCGAGTTTGTTCCATTTGGCAGCCTGCCTTATTACGAACAAAATAGCTATGCGCTGATGGTGACAGAGAATGGCGGCGACTATATTCACCTCCCGGTAAGCAATCCGGATATGAACGAACTGAAGCGCACGGCCAAGCTGAAACTTCTGCCGGATGGAACTCTGGAAGGGGAGATTGAAGAGGTGCGCTCCGGCTATCATGCGCATATGGAGCGGGCGTACCTTCAGGAGGCTACCCAGAATGATCGCAAGAAGATGATTGAGCACTTCCTGGGCCGCGCCATGGGCAACTTCCAGGTAGACAAGTTTGAAATCGTCAACAGCGATGACATCGACAAGGATCTGATCCTGCGTTACACGTTCAAGGCCGATCATTACGCCAAGAATGCCGGGCCGCTCCTGCTGGTAAGGCCGAGAGTAGTGGGTGAAAAGGCCGGAGCGTTTGATTCCACCAAGCCTCGCCACTATTCCTATGAATTCCCAGCGCCCTTCCGTGATATCGATTCGGTCGAAATAACCTTGCCTGAAGGATTCAAGGTAGATGAATTGCCGGAACCGGCAAAGGCGACATTTTCTTTTGGGCAATACACCAGCAAGACTGAGGCTGAAGGAAGTGTGCTCAAATATTCGCGCGAGTACAAAATGGCAGCCACCGAAGTGCCCCTCGGCAGCATCGAGCAGTTAAAGAAGCTTTTCCTGCAGATCAACACGGACGAAAAGAACATGGCCGTGCTGAAGAAAGCAAACTAGGATATGACGTAAGCCGTAGAGACGTAGCCATGCTACGTCTCTACGCAACAATCCCGCTCTGTGCATTCCCTCTGCCATCTCGGCGCACTCTGCGGTAAATGCCGCGGAGGTCTTTCATGATCCAGAGATGTCTTCTCGCCCTGCTGCTGTGCTCTTCGCTTTTGTGTTTTGCCGACGATAAACCCCAGGACTGGCTTCCGGTGACTCCTCAGGACCTCCAGATGAAGGAAGTGCCCGGTGATCCCGGCGCCTCTGCAATCCAGCTCTACTATGCCGATTTCATCGACCACAAGAAAAAGAATGAGTCCCTTTACTACCGCATCAAGGTACTGAATAACAAGGGGCTGAAATATGCCAACGTTGAAATTGCCAGCGGGGAATCCTGGGGAGTCAAAGACCTGAAAGATCTGCAGGCACGCACCATTCATCCGGATGGCTCGATCGTGCCTTTTTCCGGCACGCCTTTTGAAAAGACCGTCTTCAAAGGCAAAGGTATCAAACTGACCGAACTGACCTTCACCCTGCCTGAGGTCACGGTGGGCAGCATCATTGAGTACAAGTACAGAATCGAATGGAAGCACCAGGGTGGCTCCGACTACTGGATTCTCCAGCACGATCTCTTCACCGTGAAAGAAGAGTTCAACCTGCGCGCCGAGCCGCCATCACCTCAGCATCAGGTCAAATGGGTGCGCCTGGCCACGGAAGCGAATCCCACGCCCGCGGATAAAGAAAACACTTCGCTGAAACTGGAAAATATCCCTGCCTTCATTCCGGAAGAATACATGCCGCCGGAGTACAACTATAAGCCTTCCATCAGGTTTTTTTATCTGCCCCAGCACTACACCTACCCCGACGTTTTCTGGAACGAGATGTCGCGCGGCTTCAGCTACTTCTTTGAAGACTTCGCGGGAAATTCCAAGGAGACAAAGGCAGAAGCTCAGCGAGTGATTGGCAGCGAGACCAATTCTGAAAAACAACTGAAGCTGCTGTATGCGCGGGCCCAGCAGGTACGCAATCTCAGCTATGAAAGACGCCTCAGCCGCCAGGAAGAGAAACGCGAAGATATCAAGGAGAACAAGCATGCTTCTGAGGTGCTCTCCAGGGGCTATGGCAACCGCAATGAAATCAATATTCTCTTTGTTGCCCTGGCTCGCGCTGTCGGCTTCAATGCCGCCATGGTGATGGTCTCCAGCCGCAGGAGCAGGTTCTTCAACCAGGAAGTTCTTTCACTGGGGCAATTTGATTCCTTCTTCGCCGATGTGATTGTGAATGGCCAGCACACCTATCTGGATCCCGGCACCAGGTTCTGCCCCTATGGTCTCCTGCGCTGGATGCAGACCTCTACCAAGGGACTAAGACCATCCACATGGGGCGCAAACTTCGTGGATATTCCGCCATTCGGCCAGGAAAAAGCGGTGATCCGCAGAAACGCCACCATGGCCGTCGCCGAAGATGGCTCCGTGAAAGGCAGCCTGGTTCTTCAGTTTGAAGGTATTGAAGCCCTCGAACACCGGCTTGAGGCCATGGACAACGATGATGCTGGAACGAAGAAGGACCTGGAGGAGGAGGTCAAAGCATGGCTGCCCTCCAATGCCGTGGTCAAACTCAAGGACGTGCACGGCCTTACCGGAACCGACGAGCCTCTGATTGCATCCTTTGACTTGGAGGTGCCGTCTTTTGCGTCATTCGCCGGTAAGCGCCTGCTGCTGCCGTCTTATCTGTTTCTGCCCAAGCGCAAAGACGCCTTCAACCACGAAACCCGCAAATACCCGCTCTATTTCCCCTTCGCCTTTTCTGAGCTGGATACCATCAGCTTCAAATTGCCTGCCGGCTTTACGGCTGAAAGCGTACCCGCCAAAGACGATGCCTTGCTGCCCTACGCCCGCTATCACAATACCAGCCAACTCGCCGATGGCCAGCTCGTCACCACGCGTACATTGCTCTTCAATGGAATCTTCTTCGAGACCGACAAGTTTCCCAATCTGAAAGCTTTTTTCAGCAAAGTGCAGGCTTTGGACGAACAGCAGGCCGTCTTCCAACAGGGGTCTGCCACCGCGGAAAAGAACCCCGGCAGGAATTAGGGTTTATCAGATCCTTCTCCGTGATCTCAGTGGCTTGGTTCGCGATCAAGAAAAATGAGGGAGGTCGATGGAGCGGCCCCCCCTGAGCGTTTATTGTGCATTATTCCCGGCGTTGCCGCCCACCTTCGAATCAACTTGTTGTGCCTTCTTCAGGTGCTGCTGGAGTTTGGGAACCATCTTGCCGGCCCATTGCTTTACGTCTTTATCCTGGGCGCTCTTGGATGCATCCTGGAACTCCTGCACGTCCTTCTGGTGGTCTTGCACCATGGCATCCATGTAGTCCTTGTCCAGTTGCTTGCCCGACTCGCTCTTGATTTTGTCCTGAAGGTCTTTGGCGTCGTCCGGCATTCCATCCGGCAAGGTGATGTTTTTGTTCTGCGCGATCTGCTGCAGCTCATTCAATGCCTTGGTGTGATCGTCCACCATCATCTGGGCGAACTTCTTCACGTTAGGATCGCTGGCCTTGGAAACCATCATCTGGCCCAGTTGAACCTCTTTGCGGTTGCCCTTGGCAGCGTCTGTAATGAAATGCTGGTCGGAATTGGCGTCATTGCTGGTCGAGGCGGAACTGGAGGTGTTGCTGCTCGAACTGTTGGCGTTGCTGGAATTATCGCTGCTGCCTGCAGGTTGCGCTGAACTGCTGGACGAGCTGCTGTTCTCTGGCGTGGCGGCCTTGTTGTTGCTGCTGCAACCCACTGCCAGTAATCCCAGGCTGAGCAAAGATATGATCAGGCTCTTCTTCATGAGTATGTTTCCTTTCGCTGTAGAGGGGATTTACTGAGTTGGATGTCTCCTCCTCATGGGAGGATGGGTTGCCGGACTTATCGTAAAGGATGCTAAGGAGCGCTAAGGCTCTGGTCTGCGTGAAGAAACGAATATCGGGAAAATCCAGGGAATTCCTACCAGCTTTTCTCCGTGATCTGTTTTTGGTTTTTTACCTCCTCCATTCACCTGTTCCTGTGTTGCACGCGGTTTTTTACCTTCGCGTCCTTAGCGGTAAATCTCAACCGATTCCGTTGGCAACTGAGCCAACCCAAAATGCACCTTATTCACATGCGAGTTGCTTCTGGCGCCGCTGTATTTATCTATCTTTTTGCAGCTTTATTGCTGCTCTGCGGATGCTCCACCCACCGCCAGGTCGAGAAGGCCCGGAAACTGGAAGACCAGGGCAAGTACATGGAAGCGGCCACTGCCTACCGGCAGCTTCTACCCCGTTATGCCAGCCAGCCGCAGAAGGAATCCATTCTTCAGGCACGTTTAGGTGACGTGCTGCTTCATGCAGGCCACGTGCAGGAAGGCTTTGCCGCACTGCAAAAAGCAGCAGAACTCGATGCCTTCAACGTGCTGGCTCATCTGCGCCTTGGGCAGCTCCTGGCATCGGCCAACGCCCCGGAACCCGCCCGGCAGCATCTTGCATTAGTGCTGGAGCAGCAACCCCGGAATGCCGAAGCTCATGCCGTGATGGGCACGGTCTACATCTCTACCGGCGCTATCGGAAAAGCCGAGCAGGAATTCCAGGCTGCGTTATCGCTCCAGCCTGACCATCAGGCCCCGGCTGTGGCTCTGGCCGAGCTGTATAGCACGATGGGGGATATAGAAAGAGCGCGCCAGGTGCTGCTCAGGGCCGCAGACGCCAACAGGCACGAGGCGCTCGCATTTCTGGCTCTCGGACGGCTGGAAGAGGAGCAGGGAAACACCCCGGCTGCCGAGGATGCTTACCGCAACGCTGTCCGTGCCCAAGACACGCCAGAAACCAACCTGCGCCTGGCCCAAAATCTGTTTCGCGCCGCCAGGGTGAAAGAGGCCGAAGAGGTTCTCAGCCATGCCGACAGCCAGAAACCGCAGGAATCCACGTCGCTGGCTGATTTCGAGCTCAGCTCCGGACGCGGTGTGCGCGCCTCCATGCATTATCTGGCTGCGCTGCAGAACAGGGATCCCTCTCATACCGCAGCTCTGGCAGCCCGCGTCATCGAGGCAGACCTGGATACTGCGGAACAGCTTCCCGTTGAATCCCTGAGCAACAGCGGACCGGCAGCGCGAACCGAAGTCGCGCGAATTCATCTGAATGCTTACCGGCCCAAACTCGATCCGGCCACGCTGGCCGTGCTCGAAGCCGAGATCGCCCTGGTAGAAGGAGACCTGAATCATGCGGCGCTTAAAGCCAGTGAAGCCGTCTCCCAGGGACAGGATTCTGCCGCTGCTTACTTTGTTCTGGGAGAGGTGAACAGAAGTAAAGGTGATAAAGCCGGCGCGCTCGCCCAATGGCAGACGGCCTTGAGCAAGGATCCGGCCTATAGTCCGGCCCTTCTCTCTGTAGCCCAGGCCGAATATGCTGCGGCGCAATATGCTGAAGCTGCTCAGAAAGCTGCCGCAGTAGTGCGCCAGGAACCGGCGAACCTGAATGCCCTGCTGCTCTATGCGCGCATACTCGCCGGTAGCGGCGATTATGAAGCTGCGCGCTCCATCGCCGGGCGTGCTCTGGCCATAGCCCGTCAATCCGCCGGGCCGCATGTCGTGCTGGGTGAGATCGAACTGAAGCAGCACAGAGCAGGGCTGGCGCTGCTGGAGTTTCATCAGGCCCTGTTGCTCGATCCGCGTTCGCAGGAGGCCCTCGATGGACTCATAGAGGTCTACCGTCAAAGCCCGCTCAAGCCGCAGCTGATCGCCCGCCTGGAACACTCAGCCGATGCTCCGCCGCGCTCCTCCGTGATGATGGAAATCGCCGGACGCCTCTATCGCGACCGCCACCTGTATGACGATGCCGCGCGCTGTTTCCGGCGTGCCCTTGAAATTGACCGCCAGCGCGGCACTGCGGTAGTGGCCCTGGCCGAGAACACCGTAGCGCGGCAATCCGATGAATCGCTCCAGCAGTTGCAGCCGCTCGCCGGCAGACTTGGTGGAAGCGCCGACGCGCTGCTGAGCGCCATCAAGGCCCAGGAAGAACACCGCGACGATCAGGCCATGAGCGGTTATGAACTGGCGCTTCGCCAGGGAGAGCAGACCGGCATAGCCGCCAACAATCTGGCCTGGCTCTATGCCTGGAAAGGCCAGAACCTCGATCGCGCCCTGGAACTGGCGAAGCTTGCGCGGGACCACAGCCCGGCAAATCCCGCTGTCCTCGATACAGTGGGCTTCGTGTATCTGGCCCGTCGCGAATATTCCGAAGCGGTAAAGGTCTTGAAGGAAGCTATCGCCACCACTGACGCGACCCATGCAACCGTCGATGCCGAAACACAGAACTCTCTGCATCAGCATCTCGCCGAAGCCATCGCCCGCAGCGGTGACAAAGGTGAACCCACAAATGGCATGATCGGCAAGTTCAGCATCCTCCAGAAGCCGTCAGCGCCTGTCAGTAATTAGAAATTAGTACTTAGCACTTAGCCGTAAAGACTGAATGCGCCAGCTCGCATGTAACTTGAGGCGGGCGAAGCTGTTCATGGGCTGGGTGCTGACTGTTGACTGTTGACTGCTCCCTTTCTCGGCGGCAAAACCGCATCCTTTCCCCGGCATCTGAAAAATTGAGGAGGAAGAAATGTCCGATAAGCAGTTGTCGGGAATGAAAATTGCCGCTCTGTCCGTGGATGGAGTGGAGCAGGTGGAACTTCTGAAACCAAAGAAAGCCCTGGAGGAAGCCGGGGCAGAGGTGGTGGTGATTTCGGAGAAGCCGGGAGAAATCCAGGGATTCAAGCACCACGATAAAGCGGACAAGATTCCCGTGGATTTGACCTTCGACAAAGCCAATCCTGAAGAGTTTGACGCGGTGCTGCTCCCCGGTGGAGCGCTGAATGCCGATGCCATACGCATCATCCCGCAGGCGCAGGAATTCGTTCGCAAAACCGATCAGGCCGGGAAGCCAATTGCCGTGATCTGCCATGGTCCCTGGCTGCTGGTTTCGTCGAAACTGGTGAAAGGCCGCATCATCACAAGCTGGCCCACCGTTCAGGACGACATCCGCAACGCCGGAGGCAACTGGGAAGATCGCGAGGTGCTGCGCGACCGCAACTGGGTGAGCAGCCGCAAACCAGACGACATCCCCGTCTTCAACCGCGAGATGATTCGATTGTTCGCTGAAGGCAGAGAGAAGGAAAGAAAGGTAGCGTGAACAATGTTGCTGCTCGCAACCTATAGCGGTTTAACATTTAGTGTAAGGAGCAGAAGCGCTGCAGTGCCACCAGCGCTAAAGCGCTGATCTTCGCCCGTACATTTACGTGGGCTTGAAAGCCCACTCCCCGGACTAAAGTCCGGGGCCTGGAGTTTCTACATAATTTTATAAAGTTGATTCTCCCCCTGAGTAAACTCTTGATCCAGTTAACTGTTTGTTGTTTCATTGCTTAGAATGAAGCGCAAGAATGTTCTTC
>QHVI01000142.1 GCA_003223515.1 Candidatus Angelobacter sp. Gp1-AA117 | reverse complement strand
CAGTTAACTGGATCAAGAGTTTACTCAGGGGGAGAATCAACTTTATAAAATTATGTAGAAACTCCAGAGACGGTGCTCAGCACCGTCTCTGAGACGCGCGGAAGCGCGGCTCACAGGTTTTTCATTGCGGCCAAACTCACAGATTATTCAATCCGGTCTACCGGTGGCGCAGTTCGGCTGCGCGGATAGATCTTTCGCGAATCGAGAAGAATTTTGACGAATAGTAACGCAGAGGACGCAAAAGGGAAAAAGAGCGAGACAGAAGTAAAGAGCCTGGTTTAAAGCCAATACTGTTCACTTAAGCAATACCGGATGTGAATGGAAGCTGCGATGCTCCAGCGCCGTAGGCGCGACACTGACACGTAACTCACAAGGTTCATTTTCCGTTAAGTGAACAGTATTGGGTTCAAAACCCATTTACCCAATCATCTTGTCACCATCTTCACCGGCTCAGCTTTCTTCTCTCCGCTGCGTGCTTTGAAGAACAACGTTTTCGCGATGGCCATGCACACCAGCACTGCGCCGAAGGTGCAGACAATGGTAGCGCCGGTGGGCAGATCGAAAAAGACGGAGAAGTAGCAGCCGAGAGCGGAGACCAGCGTACCCATCGTCCAGCCAATGGCCAGACGGGTTCCGATACGATCGGCAAACAGCATTGCGCCCACTGAAGGCACTACGAGATAGCAGAAGACCAGCAGCACTCCCGCAATCGCTACCGACGAGGTCACGACGAATCCGAAGGAAGCATAAAACAGGAAGTCCCACAGGCGAACATTGAAGCCCAGCTTTTCGGATTCATCGTGATTCAGAGAGATTGCCAGGAAGCGTTTGCGGAAGATGAAATGGAAGAGGCCAATGCATCCGTAGAGAATGGCGGTCTTGATGACTTCCCGCTGGGAGACAGCCAGAATGTTGCCCACCAGCATATCTTTCAGGTGCTCGGTTTCACCGGTGGCCTTGCTCATGGCCAGAATGGCGGCCGCCGAAGCCACTGCATAAGTGATGCCGATAAAAGCTTCCAGCGGAATGCGCTTGTGGCGCGAACGCACTAACGAGAAGATGAGCGCGCCGATAAAGGTGAAGCCCAGGCTCATCCAGTAAGCGCCGCCGCCGTGCGGGTCCATGCCCAGGAGGATGGCAATAGTAGCGCCGAGCGCCGCGATCTGGGCCAGCGCCAGATCGACAAAGATTACGCCGCGCTCCACTACGTGGACGCCCAGATAGGCATGGATGCCGGTCAAGATAAGACTGGCGATGAAAGGCAGTATCAGAAATTGGAGAATTTCCATCTTCTTCCTTTATTTCGTTTCTTACTTTGTTTCCTGGAATGCCTTGGTAAGCAGCGCAATATCGTAATCGAAAAGCTTGAAATAGTCCGTTACCTCAGGCTTGCCGCCCACCGAGGGCAGCATGACCACGACTTTCCCACCGGTCATGCTGGCAATGCTGTTGGGCGTCTTCGAATCAAAATATGGTTCGATAAGCTCGATCTTGATGTTCTCGCGCTTCATCAGATTGACCAGTTCAATGGTGTGTGACGGAGTAGGCGGAATGCCGGGACGCGGTTCGATGTAGCCGACCACGTCCAGCCCAAAGTGCTTGGCAAAATTCGGCCAGGAGCGATGATAGGTCACGATCTTGCGTCCACGGTAGGGCGCCATCTCCGCATCCCACTTCTTCTCTGCTTCCGCCAGACGATTCGCAAAGTCCTGGTAGCGCTGCTGGAAATAGGCGGAATCTCCCGGGTCCAACTCACCCAGCTTGGTGGCAATTCCCTTCGCGACACGACGGCCGTTGTCTGGATCGAGCCAGTAATGAGGATTACCCAGCGGGTGGACGTCACCCATGGAGCGGTCCACCTTGCCCTGCGGCTGTTCCAGGATCTCGGCAAACTGCGAGGCATCCAGATATCCCTGCGCACCAGGCTGGATTCTCCCGTTACCGCTCTGAGTGATCAGCGGCGGCAACCATCCAATTTCAAGATCCAGCCCTACACTGATGAGCAGGTCGGCATTGCGCAGCTTCAGAAGAAAGCTGGGTTTGGGTTCGACAAAGTGCGGGTCCTGGTAGCCTTTGGCCAGGGCTTCCACGTCTACCTTGTCGCCGCTGATCTCCTGCGTGAGCGAGGCCAGGTCGGTAAGCGTGGTAATCACCTTCAACTTTTTCGCCTGCGCGGCAGAAGGTGCCAGCAGGGCCACGCACAATAGAACGATAAGAAATTTCAATTGCGAATTCATCATCTTCATCTTTAATCCATTTCCCTAAAACGGATGGGCGCCGTGTGCACCCAGCGCGAACTGTAACTGTATAAACCCTTCATGGGCGTCAAAGTGTTCCGCATAGCGTGTGATTCTGTACTGGCCGCGCACCTGCGCAAACTCGCTGGGCCAGTAGGTCAGCACCAGCGCCCCGCCTTTATCGGCGAGCGCGGCGTTGGTGGCGCGGTCGGAATGATCAAAGCGTCCACCGAAGAACCAACGGCGCGCAAACTGGTAATCAGCCGAAGCGTAGTATCCGAAAGCGCGCTGGACACCCAATGCAGCGCCTGGGCAGGTGAGTAACTGGCAGCTCAATACCGCAGGCTGATCCTGCTGCCGCCAGATAAATTCACTGCGAGCTACAAAAGAACGATAGATGGAGCGTTGCAGCGGTTTCCAGCGCCAGGTGGCATCTACACCGTAAAGATTTGTCAGGAAGTCGGTGCCAAAGGTGTTGTGTCCTCTTGAATAAGATGCGCCCAGATCGATGTTGCTGTTGTCGGTGATGTCTTTGAACACCCGCAGATGGCCCACTGTACTCAAGTCGTTCTTGTTCGAAGCCCGGAATACATCGCTGGAATCGCCGCGGAAGCCCTGCCCGGTGAACTCGACAAACCAGTTCTTGGGCGCGGGAATGATGTGCTGCACGGAAATACCGGCATCGTCGATGCCATCTTCTCCGCCCACTAGGTTCCTTGTGACCAGCGGACGATCCACCCACGGCAGCACATGGTTATGCAGGGTATTCACCTTGCCGAACGCGGCGCGCATCTTGCCTGCTTTGGCCACAAAGCCTTTAGGCAGCGCCGTAAAGGTGATAAAGCCTTCCTCCAGGTTCACGCCTTCTTCGCCAAAAGAGATGAAGAAGTCGGCCCGCGCATAGGGATCGACAATGGCCTGCAAGCCAATTTCGGACTCGTGCATCTGAAAGGATGGCGTAGGCTCATTGGGGTTGTGGCCGGCGGAACCAATGAAGTCGCCGATCACGCTGATGTCAGGATTCAACGCCTTGGCTGCTGCTCCACCTGCCCCACCCAGGCGGACAGTCTCTGCACCTTGAGTTGCGCCTGCGGCCCCTTGCTCGGTGGTGACTTGGGGCTGCGTAGCCGGAGCGTTCGCAGCAGTGGCTGGCGCGGTGGCCGTCGGCTGTGCGGGTTGCTGCTGCGCCTTGACCTGGCGAAGCTGGCCCTCCAGAATCACTACGCGGTCTTCAAGATCGCGCACTTTCTGCATCAGCGCAGCGACATCAGCGGCGCTGGGCTGCTGTTGTTGTGCCATTAAAGCAGAACTCGCCAGAGCCACTACGATAAACAGATTCAGAATGCGTTTCACGGTAACTCCTCCGCCTGAAGATATAAGTGTTCCAATGACTTCAACCTGATCAGAAATAAGGAACAGAGACGGCCTGAATCGCAAGACCAGACAAAAGGAAAATTAGCCTGTTGCCTGCGCTTGCTTCAGAGCGATGGCGGAGGACGGGAAAAAAGCTCTAAGCGGCTGACTGTGGCCTGGACGTGGACTTCATAACAGAAGGAAACAATCGCGATGGCCAGCAGCACCGCGACAAAGCTGACGACAACCGACGGGGTATTCGTCTGGGCTGAAATACAGACCAGGCATGGGTGATTCGATTCCCTGACTAGGTGAGTACCGGAGTGGACGTGGACTGCCTCAAAGGCTGCAACAGTTAAGACGAGGATAAGGCAGGCCGCGCTGGTCCAGCGCTGAAGACGCCGTGCGTCAAACCGAATTAGGGCAGTCACTGGCATTTCTATGCCGCCAACGATTGTAAACCCGGAAACACATTATGCGGAAGCAGGGTAGCCGGAAAGCCATGACTTTAGTCATAGCCTTAATCGCAATGCTTCCACCCCGGCTGCAAAAGGACATGATCCGGCCTCTTCGGCTCTTTTGCTCTTTTACAGTCCATCCTGTTTGCACTGGGATGACCGGAATTCTCATCCCGCTGCTGCTTGGGTTACTATGTATTCTAGCAGGGGTGCTTCCCTATCCCGGATATCTGACCAGGAGTGCTGTACCGGTGTTTTATCTCTGTGCGAGGCGAGTTTGCGTGTAATTGTTCCTTCAGAACTGGACCGGAAAGAAGCTGAACTCTTCAGCCAATTGGATCCCAACCAGTTCCCGAAACATATCGCCATCATCATGGACGGCAACGGCCGCTGGGCCAAACGTCGCCATCTGCCACGTATTGCCGGCCACAAGCGCGGCGTGGAAGCCGTACGCTATGTGACTGAGACGGCCGCCCGCATCGGGCTGCCTGCCCTCACGCTTTATGCCTTCTCGGCAGAGAATTTCCTGCGCCGTCCGCCGGGCGAAATCAAGTTCCTGATGAAGCTGCTGCAGACCTACCTCAAGAAGGAACTGGAACTGATGCAGCGCAATAACGTCCGGCTGGAATTTATCGGGCGATCCCACATGCTTCCTCCTGAGGTGCAGGAGCGCATGGCGTGGGCAAAAGAAGAGACTGCGCGCAATACCGGCATGGTGCTGACGCTGGCCCTGAACTACGGTTCCCGCTCAGAAATCGTGGATGCAGTGCGTTCCATGGTGCACGCGGCTGCCAATAACGGCGGCCTCCACCATCTGCAGATTGATGAGGAGGCCATCAACCGCCATCTCTATACGCGCCATCTGCCGGATCTGGATCTGGTGATTCGCACCAGCGGCGAACTGCGCCTCAGCAATTTCCTCTTGTGGCAGGCCGCTTACGCCGAGATCTACGTGACCAAGACCCTGTGGCCTGATTTTCGCGGCATCCACCTGCTGGAAGCGATTGCCGACTTTCAGGGCCGCGAGCGCCGCTATGGCGGGCTGCTGGAAACCAACGGAAACAACTCCCACTCGAAATGAAACGCGTCCTCACCGCGGCTGTACTGATCCCGCTGGTGCTGCTGGCGGTTTTCCGCGCGCCCTGGTGGCTGTTTGCGCTGTTAATTGCAGTTGTCATCGCGCTCAGCCTGTATGAATACCTGAACATCACACGAGGGTATGGAATTGAACCATTGGTACTACCCACATATGGTTGGGTTATCCTTTTCCTGCTTGCCAACTTCGCTTTTCAGGGAGAGTTGGGGCAGTACATGCATCCCTTGAATTTGGTGGCTTTCATTCCTATTTTCTTTGGTTTACCTGTGGTATTTCGGCGTGACCTGCGTATGGCACTGGCGGCATCAGCGGTATCCGCTTTTGCGATCTTTTACCTCGTGGTCCCTCTTTATTTATTGGCTGATCTGCGATCGAATCGTGGCGAAGCGTTCCTTATTATCTTTATCCTGTTTTCCGTCTGGGCAGGCGACACTGCGGCCTACTA
Source organism: Candidatus Angelobacter sp. Gp1-AA117 (assembly GCA_003223515.1). Lineage (GTDB taxonomy): Bacteria > Acidobacteriota > Terriglobia > Terriglobales > Acidobacteriaceae > Angelobacter. The sequence goes on along the minus strand of QHVI01000142.1, from coordinate 17,823 downwards.
TGCCGGACGCGCCTTTGGAAGGCACAAACTCGCTCCTATTGTTAGTCCTAATAAGAGCTGGGAAGGTGCTATTGCCAGCGTAATCGCAAGTGTAGCTGTTGCCCTGCTCGTTTTTTGCTTTGCAATTCAGATCCAAGAACTCTTCCCAACTCCGTCTACCTCATGGGAAACTCCCTCTTCTTCGCCGAGGAACATGCCTGCCATGTATTGGGTGCATGCCTTTGTCTTAGGGCTGCTGACAAACGCAGCGGCACAATTTGGGGACCTGTTTGAATCTGCCTTAAAACGTGGCGCACAGATCAAAGACTCGGGATCATTACTTCCTGGCCATGGAGGCATTCTAGACCGTATTGATGCGCTGCTCTTCGCCATTCCAGTGGTGTGGTACTATGCGCGCGCGACTGAACTATTTTTGTTCGTTGCACGTTAACTCCTAGCATGAAACTCATTGCCATCCTCGGCTCTACCGGTTCCATCGGACGCAGCACGCTCAGCGTGATCGAGTCCAACCCTGAGCGCTTTCAGCTTCTCACCATGGCTGCGGGAAACAACATGGAAGCGGCATTGGAGCAGGCGCGCCGCTGGCGGCCGGGAGTGCTGTCTCTTGCCTCGGAAAAAGATGCCGATGCGGTTCGCAAACAACTGAAAGCTGAAGGGCTGGGAGAGATTGAAGTCGTTCACGGGCAAGATGGCTCGGTGCGGGTGGCCACCCACCCTGAAGTCGATTTTGTAGTGAGCGCCATCGTAGGCGTGGCCGGGCTCAAGGCAACTTATGAAGCGGTGCGCGCGGGAAAAGCGGTTGGGCTGGCCAACAAGGAATGCCTGGTAGCGGCAGGCGAGTTGATTACGCAGGAGGCGCGCAGGCAGGGCAAGCCTCTGCTGCCGATCGACAGCGAACACAATGCCGTCCATCAGTGCATGCGCGGCGGACGCATGGCAGAAGTCGAGCGGGTATGGCTCACGGCCAGCGGCGGACCGTTTCTTAACACTCCCAGATCGGAGTTTGAGCGCATTACCGTGGAGCAGGCGCTCAATCATCCCACCTGGAAGATGGGCCGGCGAATCACCATCGATTCAGCTACTCTGATGAACAAAGGGTTTGAAGTGATCGAGGCCTGCAGGCTGTTCGATCTGCCCCCGCAGCAGGTGAGCGTGATTGTCCATCCGCAATCGACTATTCATTCCATGGTGGAGTTCAACGATGGCAGCATCCTGGCACAACTCTCAGTAACAGACATGCGCCTGCCCATTCTGTATGCCCTTACTTACCCGGAGCGCATTGCATCCGACCTGCGTTTTAATGTTCTGGAGCTTAAAAAGCTCGATTTCTACCCGCCTGACTTCGACAAGTTTCCCTGCTTGCGGCTGGCCTACGAGGCGGCCGAGGCTGGCGGTTCGAAAACCGTCGCGCTAAATGCCGCAGATGAAGTAGCGGTGGCTGCTTTTTTGAAACGGGAGATCGCATTTACCGACATTCCCAAGGTAATAAGGCAAACGATTCATGAAACCGAATTGCGACAGCCTGAATCTATAGAAGAGGTACTTGCCACGGATGCCCAGGCGCGGGAGTTGGCCCGGCATATACTGTCCCACCAGTTAACCCGCTAGCAACGTTGGCCGATTAACAGGTAAAATATTCAGACTCTTATTCATATGGGATTTTTAATCTATCCAGCGTCTTTTCTTGTCGTCTTGGGCGTACTGGTGTTCGTCCATGAATTTGGCCATTATGCGGTGGCCAAGTTGTGTGGTGTGCGCGTAGAAGTTTTCAGCCTCGGGTTCGGCAAACGCATCTGGGGTTTCCGCAAGGGCGATACCGATTACCGCATCAGCATTCTTCCGCTGGGTGGCTACGTCAAAATGTCGGGGGAGAACCCGCTGGAAAGCCGCACCGGCGATCCCGGCGAATTTACCAGCCATCCGCGCTGGCAGCGTTTCCTGATCGCAGTTGCCGGTCCGGCCATGAACATCCTGTTCGCCATTGTGGTGCTGACGGGTGTTTATATGATCCGCGATGAAGAACCCATTTTCCTGGATCAGTCTGCCGTAATCGGCTCCGTCAGCACTGATTCACCGGCAGAAAAAGCAGGAATTCGTCCCGGCGACAAAATCGTTCAACTCGAGGGAGCAAACAGTCCGACGTGGCGGCTGGTATTCGATAAGATTGCCATGAACCCCAAGCAGCAGGTCAGCGTGAAAGTGGAACGCGGCGGCCAGGTTTTGCCCTTCACGGTTGTACCCAAGGCGGTTGGCAAGGAGCAAACCGGCACCATCGGGATTTATCCTGAAGAACCTGTAATGGTTGGGCACGTGATCCCCGGCAGCCCCGCTGAAAAAGCCGGCCTGCGCGATGGTGATGAACTGCTAGACATCAATGGCGTTTCACTCCCTTCCGCCCATACTTTCGTATCGTTGCTGCAGGAAATCAAGGACAAGCCAGTACAGCTCACGGTTCTGCGTGACCAGCAGACCATCAAGACCACCGTCACCCCCCAGTATTCTGACGACAAGGAAGGCGGCCCTAAGCGGTATCAAATCGGGATCAATATTACCGATAAGATAAAGATCATCCACTTGCCTGCCGGGCCTGCATTCAGCAAGGCGCTGACTGAATCCAAAATGTACTCCGGATTGATCTTCGAATTGGTCGGCAAGCTGGTGGAAAAAAAGATTTCGCTGAACGCGGTGAGCGGGCCGATTGGCATTGCTCAGATCTCCGGAGAAGCTGCGAAACAAGGTGGAAATACACTGGTGAAGGTGATGGCTCTCATCAGCCTGAACCTGGCCATCTTCAACCTGTTCCCCATTCCGATCCTCGATGGCGGCCTCATGCTCATGCTGCTGATCGAAGGCATCATGCGCCGCGACATCAACCAGCAGGTAAAAGAGCGCGTCTACCAGGCAGCCTTCGTATTCCTGGTGCTGTTCGCCGTAGTGGTGATCTATAACGATGTGGCCAAGACACTCTCGTAATCCAGACAAAGTACGCCCAGGAATACCGCGAACCACACGAATGAACCGCGAATCAAGCAGGTCATTTTGCCGCTGATGAACGCTGATTTGCACTGATTTCTCCATTTATTTTTCTTGCTACCTTTGCGTCCTTAGCGTCCTTTGCGGTTAATCTTCAGGTAAATGCCTTGGACGGGAAGACCCGATCCAAGTAGCGGCTGATGTTAAACTAGTACACACCAATGGCTTCCATTCAGCGCAGAAAGAGTGTTACGGTAAAGATAGGAAACGTCCACGTGGGCAGCGATGCACCCCTGGTGGTGCAGTCGATGACCAACACCGATACCGCGGATGTGCAAGGCACCATCCAGCAGTGTGCCCAGTTGGCTCAGGCAGGTTCTGAGCTGGTGCGCGTGACCGTGAACAACGATGACGCCGCCAGGGCCGTACCCGCCATCGTGGAAGGGCTGGAGAAGCGCGGCATCCGCGTGCCCATCATCGGCGATTTTCATTACAACGGACACCTTCTTCTCACCCGCTATCCGGAATGCGCGCAGGCGCTGGCCAAGTATCGCATCAACCCCGGCAACGTAAGCGTTGGCCGCAAGAATGATGACAACTTCCGGGCTATGATCGAAGTAGCTGTCAAGAACCAAAAGCCGGTGCGTATCGGCGTGAATTGGGGTTCGCTCGACCAGCAGTTGCTCACCCGCATGATGGACGAAAATTCACGCAGCGCCGATCCCAAAGACGCGCGCGACGTGACCATGGAAGCCATGGTAGTAAGCGCACTGCGCTCTGCCGAGTTGGCCGAACAGTTCGGGCTTCCGCACAATTTCATCATCCTGAGCGCCAAGGTCAGCGGAGTGCAGGACCTGATCGATGTTTACCGCAGTCTGGCGGCGCGTTGCGATTATGCTCTGCACCTCGGCCTGACTGAAGCCGGAATGGGCGCGAAAGGCATCGTCAGCAGCACCGCAGGATTAGCTGTGCTCCTTCAGGAAGGCATTGGCGATACCATTCGCGTCTCGCTCACTCCCGCGCCCAATGGCAATCGCGCGGAAGAGGTGATTGTGGCCCAGCAGATCTTGCAGTCGCTGGGCATTCGCAGCTTCACGCCCCAGGTCACTGCCTGCCCCGGATGCGGCCGCACTACCAGCACCTTCTTCCAGGAAATGGCCGAGCAGATTCAGTCTTACCTGCGGGACAACATGCCGGTATGGAAGCAGAAATATCCGGGCGTGGAAGAACTCAAGCTCGCGGTGATGGGCTGCGTGGTAAATGGGCCGGGCGAATCGAAGCACGCCAACCTCGGCATCTCGCTGCCGGGGACCTTTGAAGAACCCAAAGCGCCGGTCTTTGTCGATGGCCGCCTGATGACCACGCTGAAGGGTGACAGGATTGTGGCGGAATTTATTGAGATCCTGAACGAATAGGGAATTCACTCACCCCCTTGTCATTCCGACCGCAGTCCGACCGACATAGGAGGGAGGACGGAGTGGAGGAAACCCGAAGATGTCTGCTCCACCATGCTGTTACAAGGTGTTCTCACGGAACTGTTGAAAGCGCACGCATGATGCTTGCAAGGTAATGAGCGAAGCGAAAGAACCGGCATGCAACTGATGGCGACTCTTCTGCTCACTTCGATGCTCTTATGACAATGACAGTAATCCGTAGCTGATCGCCAGCCATGCGCCAAATCCCGCCGCCAGCATGAGCGTGCGTACTGCCAGGTTATCCACGACTTTATTCCACTTTGCATCCATGATTCTTTACTCCTGATGTTTTCTCTTGCTCGTCCTTGTTGGACGGATATAACGACCTTTGGTTAGTAATACGTCCCGGAAGAAAATTGGTTCCCTGAAAACTGGAGATTTTTTGCCGCTGATAAATGCTGATTCGCGCAGTTCGCGTCATTCGCGGCTTACTTGCCTTGCCTTCCTCTGCGCCCTCTGCGTCCTCTGCGGTAAAGGTTTTGGTTGTGGCGTGCCACGCTGTGTTCTCTGCATTGCTAACGTTCGAATCCTTCTTTGCTTGCATGGTGAAAGCCGTTTGGTTGTGGCTCGCCACGCTGCGGTAAATGGCCCCGCTAAGCTCTGGTTAATCCGGCCACTCGCTCCAGCAGCAGTTTCCATTCTCTGCGCCTGCTCATCCAAATTAAGGAAGAAAAAGAACAGGTCCGTCAATTCAGTTGGGGGCTGAATGCGTCTTTACAAATTCAATTCGAAAATTCACTCACAATCGGTAGAAAAAGCCAAAGAGAAAGCCTCTCCATGGAAGCTGGGCGGACTCACACCCATCCAGCTCGGGAAGGGCCTTTATAAGGAAATCGATCACGACGAGGTTTTCACCCGCTCCGCAGCGCTGGCCTACTATTTCTTTACTGCGCTGATTCCCATGGTCTTTTTCATGATGTCTGCGCTGGGCATCTTTGCCAGTCATAGCGAGCAGGTACGAACCAGCCTGCTCAACTACTTTGCCCGAGTCATGCCTGGCGACGCTTTCGGGCTCATCGAGAAGACCTTGAAAGAAGTCACCACCCACAGTACGGGGCTCAAACTGATCCTGGGTTTATTGCTGGCGTTATGGTCTGGATCAGGCGGGATGAGCTCCATCATGGACGCTTTAAACCGCTGCTATGACGTCAAAGACTCCCGTCCGTACTGGAAGCAGAAACTCATCTCCATTGCCTTGACGGTCGCCATTTCCGTTCTCACCATCTTCGCGCTGGCAATCATTCTTTATGGTGGAACCATCGCAGGCTTTGTCGGTGCTCACACCGGGTTGAGCGATGTAACTGTAATGGCCTGGCAAGTCGTCCAATGGCCGCTGGCCCTGTTCTTTGTCGTCTTTTCCTTCGCGCTGATGTACTACTGGTCCCCGGATGCAGAGCAGGAATGGGTGTGGATCACGCCTGGCTCTTTAGTTGGCGTAGCCGTGTGGATTGGGGCCTCACTGCTGTTCCGCGTCTACCTGCATTTCTTTAACAGCTACAGCAAGACCTACGGCTCTCTGGGCGCGGTCATGGTTCTGCTCCTGTGGCTGTATATCAGCGGCCTGGCGATCCTGCTGGGCGGCGAAATCAACTCTGAAATTGAGCACGCCGCCGCAAAACGCGGTCATCCTGAGGCCAAAGAGGCCGGCGAGAAGGTGGCCTGAGGCTGGTCACCATTGGAATTGGGAGCAAGGGGAATGCGGGTTGTCACCAGCAATCCGCCTTCAACATTTCGGGCGTTGATGCATCCGCCGTGGAGCTTGACCGTGCGTTCAGCAATGGAAAGTCCCAACCCTGCGCCGCCGCTGGCGCGATCCCGTGATTCGCTTACGCGATAAAAGGGTTCGAAGATGTGGGCCAGCTCAGATTCAGGAACACCCGGCCCATGATCGCGGACCGTAAGCTCGGCGGTATCCAGCTTCCACTGCAGCGCAATCTCGACCGAAGTGCCGGGTGCCGTGTAGCGCACGGCATTGCGGATTACGTTCTCGATCGCGCTGCGCAGCAACTCAGGCGAGCCGGTAACCCGGCATTTTTCCAGCTCACCGACCTTTACTTCCTTGTGCAGGGGCTTGGCTTCAAAATTGGCATCGTCCACCACCTGCTGCAGCAGTTCTTCCAGCACCACGGTTTCTGCCGGGACGCGCTCTGCCCCGCTCTCCAGCCGGGTGAGCGCCAGCAGTTGTCCCACCAGTTCGTTGAGCCTTTCGGCTTCCTGCTCGATGCGGTTCAATGCCGGTGTGGCCGGCGGAGGACTGTTCTTGCGCGCCAGCTCCAGCGCTACGCTCAAGCGCGCCAGCGGCGAGCGCAGTTCGTGCGAGATATCGGCCAGCAGCCGTTTCTGTGAAGTAATCAACATGGAGATGCGCTCGGCCATCTGATCGAACTCGCGTCCCAAGTCGCCCAGTTCATCTTTGCGGTTGCCAAGTTGTGGCGATACCCGGGCATCCATATTTCCCTGTGCTAATGACTGTACGGCTGATTTCAGTTTTTTCAGCGGTGAAGTGAGATAGAGCGCCAGCAGATAGCAAACCAGGCCGGCAGTAAGAATCATGGCAATGATGCGGCTGGTGGTGAAAAATGAAGGCCGCATGCCGGGCGCATGAAAGCGGACCGCCACGATGTACCGATTCCCGCTTGGGCCGGTCACCAGTTTGCCCCAGGTTGTCCGGCCCATGAACATGCGGGAGATGCGCTGTTGCGGCTGTTGCTGGGTTTCAACTTCCTTTACGACTTCAGGAACATTGTCCGGTCCGGGCGCGGTGATTGGCTTGCCCTCAGCATCGTACACGTAAACTTCCGTGCCTGTGTCTTTGGTGGATTTGCGGATGTACTGATCCAGTCCTTGGATGCCTTCCTGCTCGTAGGTGTGGGCGGTGGATTCCGCAAAGATATTGAGGACTTCACTGAGTGGCCCGCGGCTCACGCGTTCGGGCAGCGTCTGCGCGTCAGAAATCCACACCATCAGGACCAGTACGCCGATGATTCCGGCGGCCGCCATCCAGAACCAGATGAATATCTTCAGAAAAAGAGTGCGAATCGTCACGACTGCTCTCCTGGAAGCAGATAGACGTAGCCGCTGCCGCGTATGGCTTTTATTCTTTCATGATTGCCGTCATAGGTGCCGAGTTTTCGGCGGAGATTGCTCACGTGTACGTCAATGCTGCGGTCCATGGGAGACATGGGACGTCCAAGCGCCGCCTGGGTCAAATCTTCGCGGCTGATGATCTTGCCCGGATTGCGCAGGAAGGTATGGAGCAGATCGAATTCGGCTCCGGTCAGGGTTACTGGCTTGCCCCCGGCAGTCACGCTGCGTGATTCAGGATGAAGCTCCACGTCGGCCAGGTGCACAGGCTGTCCGGCGGCGCTGGAGGGAGTGTTGCTGGTGGCAGTGCGCCGCAGGATCGCGCGCAGCCGCGCCAGCAGTTCACGGGGATTGAAGGGCTTGGCAAGGTAATCGTCAGCGCCCAGTTCCAGTCCAAGAATGCGGTCCAGCTCGCTGCCTCGGGCGGTAAGCATGAGCACCGGAACGGAACTCTTCTGCCGGAGCTGCTTCAGCACATCGAGGCCGCTCATGCCCGGCAGCATCACGTCCAGTACTACTACTGCATACTGGTTGTTCAGTGCTTTTTCGAGTCCGCTGACGCCATCATGCACGGCGTCCAGTTGGAACTGCTCTTCTTCCAGATATTCTTCCAGCAGTTTAGTCAGTTCGCTATCGTCGTCGATCAAAAGGACAGATGTCATGAGCCTCCAACCATAAACCAGACAATGGTTTAGCTGCGTTAAGAAATGTGAAGGTATTACCTGTGGCCGTTAACAACTCCTAACCTTCAATCCAGGCGGCAGCAGTTACAAATGAACCATCGCAATTGTAATGTAGTGGCTCGCATTGAGTTCTCCTTCATTACTCCCTCCTGGTTGGGGCGGCAGAAATGCCGCCCGTTTTTTTCAACATCCCGAGCGTAGCGAGGGATCCCTATAGTCAAAAAAAGCTCTTTGAGGGACATACCCGTTCTCCTACATATGGCCGATCTGTGCAAATCTGTTTCATCAGTGTCATCTGTGTTGAGGTTCTATCTTTCTCTGCATTCTCTGCGGTGAATGCTTTTGCTGTTTCCTTTGCGCCTTTAGCGTCCTTTGCATTGCTATCTCCAAAATTCTTGTTTTCCTGCGAAGAATTTCATGCTGCTTTTATCCTTTCATATTCCAGCTTTGCAAATCTTGAGGAACTGAAGCAGTGCCACATAAAATACACATAAGCTTACTTTTGTTACCTCTGCGTCCTTTGCGTCCTCTGCGGTAAAAGGTTTTTGGTTGTGGCTCGCTACGCTGTGGTTAAACAGCACGAAGGATTCTGCCTGTTAAAATCGAATGGATGCCCACTGGCTCCGAAATCCGAGAAACATTTCTGCGCTTCTTTGAAAGCAAAGGACACCGCCGTGTCCACTCGTCGTCGCTGGTTCCGGCGAATGACCCCACCCTGCTCTTCACCAATGCCGGCATGAACCAGTTCAAAGACGTGTTCCTGGGGCTGGAGAAGCGCGATTACACCCGCGCCACCACCTCCCAGAAGTGCGTCCGCGCGGGTGGCAAGCACAACGATCTTGAGAATGTGGGCTTCACCAAGCGCCATCATACGTTCTTTGAGATGTTGGGCAATTTCAGCTTTGGCGACTACTTCAAGAAAGATGCTATTGCTTATGCCTGGGAACTCGTGACCTCCAAAGCATGGTTTGGCATTACCAAAGACAAGCTCTACACCACCATTTTTAAAGGCGAGGAAGGCATTCCCCGCGATGACGAGGCCGAAAAATACTGGCTGGAAGTGGGCGTACCCCAGGAGCGCATCTTTGCCCTGGGCATGAAGGACAACTTCTGGTCCATGGCCGATACCGGCCCCTGCGGCCCGTGCAGCGAGATGCACTATGACATGGGTCCGGCCGCTTCGGAGCAGGGGCACGCCGACTGCAAATTTCCCTGCGAGTGCGGACGCTACGTGGAGATATGGAACCTGGTGTTCATGCAATTCGACCGCGATGCCACCGGAACCTACAATCCGCTGCCGAAACCTTCTGTCGATACCGGCATGGGACTGGAGCGGGTGACCGCCGTGCTGCAAGGTGTGCTGTCGAACTATGACACGGATTTGTTCACGCCGCTGATTGATGCCGCACGGACAATGATTTCCAAATATACCGACGTGGCAGATCATTGGGATGACCCCTACTTTAATTCCTCCTTGCGAATCCTCGCAGATCACGCTCGCGCTACTACTTTTCTCATTCATGACGGTGTAATCCCGGGAAATGGAAAAAGGGAGTATGTCCTTCGCAAAATTATGCGAAGAGCTATCAGGCATGGACGAATGTGGGGCCCCATCGATCCGCTGTCTAAAATGGTGAGCCACGTCGCCAAACAAATGAGTGATGCCTACCCTGAGCTTCTCGCATCTGTACCGCAGATAATGGCTGTGGTGAGAGCAGAGGAACGAAGATTTGACCACACGATACATTTAGGTGTTGGTAAGCTCGAATTGATTATTGAGAAGACGCATGAGCGGGCAGCGGCGCAATTGAAAATGTTCCTGGATGAAGTCTATTCAGTGGCGGAAAAATCAAGATCTCAGCTTCAATTTACTCCGTTACCTCTGCCTCACGCAACGATTGCAATGGAAGAGCACTCAAGATCTTTGATTCACACATGGCTGAAGGACGAATTCCCGCCAGCTATTGCAGACGCTCTGATCTCGCGCTTTAGTGAGCTATGTGAACGCAATAAGGTATCCGGACAAGAGGCATTCAAGCTATATGACACCTTTGGGTTACCTTTTGATTTCATCCTTGACGCTTGCCATGATGAAGGAGTCAAACTCGACGTTGAGGGTTTCGAGCGTGCTATGCAGGAGCAGCGCGAGCGGGCGCGGGCTTCATGGAAAGGCGGGGTCAAGCAGACTGCATCGCCTGTCTACCGCGAATTAGACAAGACCGTCTTTGAAGGCTATCGCCAAACCGAATCACGCGGATGCGAGGTCCTGGCCATTGTGAAAGACGGCCAGGGTGTGCAGGTTCTGAATTCCGGTGAGCAGGGCGATGTCGTCCTCGATCACACGCCTTTTTACGCCGATTCCGGCGGACAGGTCGGCGATATCGGCATTTTCTACAACGACGAGCACAACGCCATCGTCGCCGAAGTCAACGGCTGTTACATGCCGGTGCAGGGTGTCCGCGCACACAAAGTTATAGCCAAGCAGCCGATTCATGTCGGCATGAAGGTGGATGCCGTCGTTCATTCCGAGGTGCGCCAGTCCATCATGCGTAACCATACGGCCACGCACCTGCTCCATGCCGGATTACGCGAAGTGCTGGGCAAGCATGTGAAGCAGGCTGGATCACTGGTCGATCCCGGTCACCTGCGTTTTGACTTCTCTCACTTCACCGGCGTAGCCGACGAGGAGCTTCAGGACATTGAAGACCTCATCAATGACGAAGTGCTGGGCAACCTGAAGGTGGAAACTATCGAGGACGTGCCCATCGATGTGGCCATCAATGAATACAAGGCCATGGCTCTGTTCGGCGAGAAGTACGGCGAGCGGGTGAGGGTGGTCAGGATCGGCGATTTCTCCACCGAGCTCTGCGGCGGTACGCACACAGCGGCCACCGGCGAGATTGGCCTGATCAAGATTCTGCATGAAGGCAGCGTCTCTTCAGGAGTGCGGCGCGTGGAAGCTGTTACCGGCGAAGGCTCACTGAAGCATTTCCGCCTCGATCACAATCTTGAGCATGTTGTTTCCACGCTCATTCCGCGCAGCCAGCAGGCAGGCTCCCCGGCCGAAGCCCTGCGCCTGGAACTGGAAAAGAAAGAAGCGGAGATCAAACGGCTGCAGCGCGAACTGGAGCAGATGCGCATGAAGTCCGCTGCCTCGTCTGTGGCTTCAATCGACGAGAAGATACGCGAGATCAAGGGCGTAAGGGTCCTCTCGCAGCGTGTGGACAACCTGGAGCGCGGCCAGATGCGCACCCTGGTCGACAACCTGCGCAACAAGATCGGCTCAGGCGTGGTGGTACTGGGCTCCGCTCAGGATGGAAAAGTCGCGCTCATTGTAGGGGTGACCAAAGACCTGACCAGCCGCGTACAGGCCGGCAAGATCATCAAGCCGGTAGCGGAACGGGTTGGCGGCTCCGGTGGCGGCAAGCCTGACTTGGCCGAAGCCGGAGGCAAAGACCCCGCCCAGTTAGACGCGGCCCTGTCCGAGGCATATTCTGTAGTCGACACCCTCCTGGGCTAACCACAGCGCGGCAAGGTCGCAACCAAAGCGAAATGGGAAAATTAGGCCCCCAATTTTCGCGCCCAAGCCCTTGCAATTTCTTTTGCAATTGGTGTATTGTGTCCCTTCGTAGAACTATTACTATAATGAAACTCCCAGCGCCCCATATAAATCTTGCGTCCCGTAACTGCTTGTCGGCTTCAGTTATGGCAATTACAAATTTTGGCAACTTTGGCAATGAGGGCAGGCTGTTCCGCTTCTGTTCCGGAACAGAAAATCGCAACCGGAACAGCGCAACCCGAAGCAATCGAAGCACTTACATCGATTTGTTCCGTGTTCCGCTTCATTGTGTGAATTCTGAAGTTAACAATTAGTTTCCTCTGCGCTCTCTGCGTTCTCTGCGGTTGAAGCCCTTTGGTTGCGGCTCCGCCACGCTGTGTTGAGAAGGTTTTGCCGTTTGGTTGCAGCTCGGTAGCACTGTGGTTAAACACCTGTTTTTGCCCGGAATCGCCTGTTCACATCCTGGATACACCCGGTTTTCGCCGATTGCCGCCGGCCGGGAACCGTCATATAATCCATCTACTCTGGCTGTTTCTTTAAGTTTGATCAGGTTGGTTTGGGGTAAAGGTGTTAGGCCTTCGGTGAGTAGCGCCCGCCGGGGAAACGTAGTATTTACATGTGTTAACGTGATGAAAAGACACCTACTTACCTTCCTGATCTGCGCCTCAGTCATGGTCATCGGCGGAACAAGCTGGGCTCAGAGCATCGTTGCCGTGCAGGACAATAGCGGCCGCAAGGTCTGGATCAATAACTATGACCCAGCCAGGCCGGAGTCTCTTTCCTTGACGCAGGCTCAGCCGAAAGCCGTAACCGGGCTGGCTTACTGGAGCCGCAAGGAGAAACGTTGGGTTCCCGTGGCCCCGCCCTCCGCTACCGCCATGCAGGCTGCGCGCAAAGCGGCACTGGAAGTCACGAGCTTCGTTGCCGCCGCGCCCAAATCGGCCAGGGTACGTGTAACCTCCGGCCCTATCGCCCCGGACAATGCCGCCCTGATGCATGGTCACGAGATCACCTCAGAGGCCGTGGACAAAGCCGTGGAGGAAGCAGCCTCGCGGCACGGAGTGGATCCCAACCTGGTGCGCGCCATCATTCGCGTGGAATCAAACTTCAATCCTCATGCCGTTTCCCGTAAGGGCGCCATGGGGCTGATGCAGCTCATGCCGCAAACTGCCCGCTCAATGAACGTGACCAATGCGTTCGACCCCAGCCAGAACGTGGATGCGGGCGTGCGCCATCTGAAATCGTTGCTGGAGGATTACAATGGTAACCTGGAGCTCTCGTTGGCGGCTTACAATGCGGGCAGCACTGCCGTAAAAAAGAGCAGAGGGATTCCTCCTTACGCTGAAACCCGCAATTATGTAAGCAAGATCACCGGGTTATACCGGGCTGGATCACCCTCGGCTTCGCCTCTGGCGTCGCACATTCGCGTCTCCCGCGATTCGGAAGGACATCCCGTCTACACCAACGATTGATTGGTGTTGCGGTTCCGGGTCCTGGGTTGCGCTTTAGAGTTTTCATGAGACTTGGAACCATAGGAACCCGTAGCAGTCGAAGCTTGACCCATACTGTGGTGCTCGCCTCCCTCGCGTGCCTCCTGCTTGCGTCTGCGCAGGCACGCACCGTTAAGCAGAAGAAACAGGTAGCGCGTTCGCAATACCAGATTGCCGCGCGCATGCGCGAAGCCCTGGACGGCAAGCCTGAAGCACAACGCGCTCGCCGTGATTACGAACGGGTGCTCGAAGCTTATCGCAAGGTCTACCACACTGCACCGAATGCTCACGAAGCCGATGCCGCTATTCTCGCGGTGGCCGATCTGCTGGATGAGCAGGGCCGCGTGCTGGACGATCCGAAAAGCTATAAAGACGCAATCGGTCAGTTAGAGTTCCTGCGCCGCGAATATCCGGGCAGCAAGCTGCGTGCCGAAGCGCTCTTTACCATCGCGCAAATCTATCACGATGACCTTGATGATGCGGCCCAGGCCAAAGCTACCTTCCAGGAGTTCCTGAAGCATTATCCGCACAGCAACATGGCGGCCGAGGCCCAGCAGGCCCTCGACGACATGGAAACCGAGTCTGCACAGAACTCCGCCCGCGTAAAAACCATCAAAAACGCAGTCAGCGCGCAGGCCCGCGACAACAAAGACAATAAGAAAGACAAAGACCAGAAAGACCAGAAGGAAGAAGAAGCGGCTCCTAAACAGGATGCAAAGAATGATCCGCGCCGTCCGGCATTGCTGACCAACGTGCGGCACTGGTCAACTCCGGATTACACCCGCGTGGCCATCGATCTTGAGCAGGAAGTGAAGTATGAGGCAGGCCGCGTCCCGAATCCTGATCGCATCTTCTTTGATCTGCATGGAGTGAAGCTGGCGCCGGGACTGGGAGGCAAGACCTTCGACGTAGAAGCCGGGTTCCTGCACAAGATTCGCGTGGCCCAGTACAAAACCAATCTGGCCCGCGTGGTTCTGGATGTGGACGATGTGGCCGAATACTCCGCCTTTCTGCTGCCTAATCCCTATCGCCTGATCATTGATATTCACGGCAAGCTGCCGGCAACCCAGGTAGCGAAACAGAAACCACTTGCGCCGGCTGCGAGCGCCAGGCAGCCGGAAACTGTTGCGGCTTCAGACTCGATCAGGAAAGATCCTGTCATCGCCGAAAGAAAAAACCCGGCAGAAAAGCCGGCTGAGACCGCGAAGCTGACGGAACCGAAGTCAGACGAAACCAAGATCGAAGACTCGGACAAGACCACCAGCAAGCCGACGACTGCCCCTACCGTCCATGTGGTAGTGCCGGAGCAATCAGCCAGGACCAGGAAGAAGCAGCCGCAATCGGTCACACACGTGGCTACTCCCACAGCTTCAGGAGAGCGCTCCCTGATTCGCGCCCTGGGATTGAAGATCGGCAAAATCGTGATCGATGCCGGTCACGGCGGGCATGACACCGGAACCATCGGCCCGAACGGCCTGATGGAAAAAGACCTGGTGCTTGATGTGGCGCTGAAGCTGGGCAAGATGCTCGAAGACCGGCTGGGAGCAGAGGTCGTCTACACGCGCGATGACGATACCTTCATCCCGCTGGAGACGCGCACCGCCATTGCCAACAAAGAGCAGGCTGACCTGTTTATCTCTGTCCATGCCAACTCCAGCCATGATGCTTCGGCGCGTGGCATCGAGACTTATTACCTGAACTTCACCTCGTCGGCAGACGCACTCGAAGTGGCTGCCCGTGAAAACTCGGTTTCAGAAAAGTCGATTCATGAACTGCAGGATCTGGTGAAGAAGATTGCCCTGAAAGAAAAGATCGAAGAATCACGCGAGTTTGCCGCCGACGTCCAGAAATCTCTCTACACCGGGCTGGTCAGCAAAAATCCCGGCCTGCGCGACCGTGGCGTGAAGAAAGCGCCTTTCATCGTGCTGATCGGCGCGAACATGCCCTCCATCCTCGCCGAGATTTCGTTCGTCAGCAATCCCGGCGACGAGAAGAAGCTGAAGACCAACGACTACCGTCAGCGCATTGCCGATTCGCTGTTCAAAGGCGTCTCGAAATATGTGAACGGCCTCAGCGGGGTGAAGGTCGCAGCCAAACTCTCAGCCGAAAGACAAGGAAATTAAAAACCTCACCGCAGATGACGCTGGTGAAACTGATTTACGCTGATTGGAAAATTAAATTTTTGTGCGTCTTCTGCGAATCCAATTCCGCTTTGTTTGGCTAAAGACAAAAGCAAAAAGCTTGTACCAGAAGCTAGCAGCTAGAAGCTAACAGCTCTCTTATGATTTCCTTTGACCAAAAAGACCATCTGCTGCGCCTGGCCCGCGCTGTGCAGGAGAACGCGCACGCACCCTATTCAAAGTTTCGCGTGGGTGCAGCCATCCTGCTGGAAAACGGCGAAATCTTTACCGGATGCAACGTCGAGAACGCTTCTTACGGGCTGACCAATTGCGCTGAGCGTTCAGCCATTTTCACCGCTGTTTCCAAGCTGGGCAGTGCTAACGTGAAGATCAAAGCCGTGGCCGTAGTCAACGATCACGATGCAGCCTGCTCACCCTGCGGCGCCTGCCGACAGGTAATCGCCGAGTTCGGCCCCCATGCCGTGGTCTGGTACCAGGGTCGCAACGGCATTGTCGAGAACACCATGAGCAACCTGCTCCCTGATTGCTTCAGCCTGTAGAGTCTCGTGTGGCCCAGCCGCTCTCGGCTGTGCGGATTCATCCCCAACCGGCGCCGGATTCTATAGAATCTTTACTAAGGGCAGTGGTGTCTAATAGATACGTCTGCTGAATTGATTATGCGTAGATTCTTTGCCAGCCTGCTACTTACCTTGCTAGTCTCCGTCGCGTTTGCGGCGGGGCCTGCAAAGGAAACAAAAGACTCGAGCGTTCTTCCCGCGAATTTCAACGGATGGCAGAAAAACGCCGCCTCCGTGAAAACCAGCTCTGACCCGGCCGTTGCCGACCAGGCAGATGCTGCGGTGCTCAAGGAGTACGGCTTCTCTGACGTGGAGACGGTCACCTACACCCGCGACGACCGCAGGATGGAGGTGAAGGCGGCTCGCTTCAGCGACACCAGCGGGGCCTACGGGGCATTCACCTTCTACGTGCTGCCCCAGATGCAGACGGAAAAAATCTCTGATCAGGCAGTTTCCAACAACAAGCGCATTCTGTTTTATCGCGGTAACGTGCTGGTGGACGTGACTCTCGACCGTATCACCGCTATGTCTGCCGCCGATCTGCGCGCCCTTTCTGATGCCCTCCCGCATCCACGCGGCACCACTTCCACGCCTCCAACGCTGCCTCTTCATCTCCCCAAACCATCGTATGTGCCTCACACAGAGCATTACGTGATGGGACCGGTAGCCATGGAGCGCCTGCAGCTTCCGCTGCCTTCATCTCTGGTGGATTTCAGCAAAGAACCGGAGATCGCCTCTGCAACGTACAAGAGTTCGGAAGGAGAGGCCACGGTCATACTGATCGCCTATCCAACTCCGCAGATTGCGATGGAGCGCGTGCGTGCAATGCAATCCGCTTCCCTGCCCGCAGGACGATTTCAGTTCAAGCGCAGCGGCCCCATCGTCGCCGTGGTGAATGGAAACGTGCCCGCCAGCGAAGCGCAGTCTCTGCTCGCTTCAGTCAATTACGACGCTGAGGTCACCTTAAATGAGCCCACGAAACCCGATCCGAAAAACAACATTGGAAATCTCATCGTCGGCGTTTTTATGTTGATCGGTCTTCTGCTGGTGATCTCTCTCATTCTTGGGGTGGCATTCGGTGGTGTGCGAGTGATTGCAAAGAAACTCTTTCCCGACCGGGTATTTGACCGTCCTGAGGATGTGGAATTTATTCGCCTGAACCTGAAATAACGCTTAAATAGCTGAAAAAGAATGGCTTATAAGAGAAATTTCCGCCAAGAGTGACAAATTTTGTCATTTACGAAAGAGTGTCCATAAAGTAACTAAGTTGTTGAAAACAAAGACATTTATTATCTAGAAATTCCTTGACACTGCCTTTCCAGCACCCATAAGATTTTTGCCAGAAAGTTCTGATGGTTTATCGAACCTCCGTTGGAACTATTCTCCCTTGAAAAAAGGCCGCCCAGTTGCCGGGCGGCCTTATTGTTTGTAGCTTCTTACTTATTCCGATTTCGTAAAAAACACCGAACGATCGCAATTTTTTCTGTGCATAGCCATGCTCGTGCGGAACAGCTATGGTCGTCCATCGATAGATTGTCCTAAAAAACATTGCAGCCATCGCGGTCTTTCACATTCAATCCCAGAGACAGAGAGTAAATCGGCATACAGGGGGAGCAGCACTCCGCTGTCCCCCTGTTTCTTTACTATGGATGAACGCGAATCACCCGGTCATCATTGGGACCTGGTGTGATATCCGTATGTAAATTGCTAGGAGTGTGTCGGGAATAGATCTTGGGGAATCTCATAAGACATGTGTTGAAGAGCAGAAGTGGGGTTAGGATGGGGCATGGGAAAGTGCTTCCGTCCAGACGATTTGGATCAAAATCTGCTGCTGCCACCCTCACTGCACGACTGGTTGCCA
>QHVI01000052.1 GCA_003223515.1 Candidatus Angelobacter sp. Gp1-AA117 | reverse complement strand
ATTGGGGCATCGCGTTCAACCAGTATTGATTAACCGGGAGGTGTTTCAGAGGAGCTGTTTCAGTCCCCTCTTCATTGGGGCATCGCGTTCAACAATGGCATACAACTTACGTTGCACGTCACCGCCGTAGGTTTCAGTCCCCTCTTCATTGGGGCATCGCGTTCAACGATTGCATGAGCTATTGATTGCTGAGTTTGCTCCCGAGTTTCAGTCCCCTCTTCATTGGGGCATCGCGTTCAACTACGCCCTGGCTTACGGCAGCACGGCCAGGACTAAACGTTTCAGTCCCCTCTTCATTGGGGCATCGCGTTCAACAAGCGCAGACAAGGCCGCAAGGTGTCTAGCATATACATGTTTCAGTCCCCTCTTCATTGGGGCATCGCGTTCAACAGTTGCCAGGGGTGCACAGGTGAAAGGCGACAACGGCGTTTCAGTCCCCTCTTCATTGGGGCATCGCGTTCAACGACTTACGCTTGTACAATACTCACCGCGTCACTATCAGTTTCAGTCCCCTCTTCATTGGGGCATCGCGTTCAACATTTGCGGGGTGGTCGATAGCAACATCCATTGCAAAGTTTCAGTCCCCTCTTCATTGGGGCATCGCGTTCAACACAGATAAACTGGAAACATGGTCCCAAAGCTACACGTTTCAGTCCCCTCTTCATTGGGGCATCGCGTTCAACTGAAGCGGGGGTAACGTATGAGCGTTACCTCGAAATCGTTTCAGTCCCCTCTTCATTGGGGCATCGCGTTCAACGTCAGAGCCGCATTGCTGATTACGGTCGTGCCGCCATGTTTCAGTCCCCTCTTCATTGGGGCATCGCGTTCAACGACCTTCACGAATCCGCTTACTCTCAGCACTACCGGGTTTCAGTCCCCTCTTCATTGGGGCATCGCGTTCAACCTGCCCCTGTCCGGAGTTGATATTGAACTGGAGTTGTTTCAGTCCCCTCTTCATTGGGGCATCGCGTTCAACGACAGAACTCCAAAAGGGGATGATCGCTCCAAAGCGTTTCAGTCCCCTCTTCATTGGGGCATCGCGTTCAACCATCCAGTGATGTCGCATACTGGATTTTTACAATTTAGTTTCAGTCCCCTCTTCATTGGGGCATCGCGTTCAACCGCAACCACAACCTGTTTGCTTTCAACAGCTTATAATGTAGGCCATTGCCCGGGTTTCCGCAAGCTGTCATTTTGCTCAAAATCCCCCCAGGTTTGCGAAAAATTGCTCCTGTAATTCTGCTCATCTAAAAAATGTCTCCACAATAATTCCTGAACTCGCATTCCGAGCACCGGGCCCTCATCGGCGTTGGAGGCGGCAGAAGCTCCTCGCGTACCATGTCCCTAATCATAGCGAGCCGTTCTGCCACTTCTTTTTTCAACTCCTGGGTAATTTTAATGGCAACCAGTTCACCCACCGGCGCAAGATAAATAAAGCCTGTCTCAACTTCGGTTTGGTATTGCTCTTCCACCAACACAGCATATCCTGCCAACTGTGAAATATGATTTCTATGCGGACGCCCCCTCGTATATTTGAAATCCACCGGGAAATACCCCTGCTCCGACACGATCAGCAGGTCCATTTTGCCTGAGAGGCCAAGACGCTCTGAATGCAACGATACGTGGAAGCGCCGCTCTCCTTCGCTTAGCTTGTACCGACGCAAACTCCTGCGTTTCTCTAATGCGTCCAGTTGAAACTCGGCCTCGGTCCCCCGCTGCATTTTGAATGTTACTTTGCGGTCCAGCGGCATCACCGTATTATAAAAAACGATACGCGGACAATACTCATACTGTTTCAGATCATTCACGCGCAGTGGTATAAGTTCGGCCGTCGACATTACTTTTCCTCGCGCTTAGCCGTCTGGGCGAACTCTTCAACGTCCATGTACATATATGCATAGGCCGCCGCGACCACGTCTTTCTCACACAGCGGCTGGATCATGATCTTGAACGACGGAAACCACCGACCGGTTGCCGGACGCTGGGGAAAATCCGGAGAATCTACTGGCTCAAATCGCGACTGCGGCAGTTCTTTGTACCAACGCTTCTGCCAATCACGCTGGATTTTGCGGAACCTCTCGTACAGCTCTTCCCGCTTGTTCCCGGAGAGTTTGCCGCGAAAGCAACTGTACTGGATTCTCATCAACCCGAAATCCTTACATGCCTCAGCTACCTGGGTGCGGGCCCAATCGTCCTCGACATCATAGATCACCATAGTTATGACTTCGGTCACTGCTACCACCTGAAACTAAATGGACGATAGCTTCCCTTGCCGCGCAGAAAGCTTACCAGGGCACGCGCCTGCATCTGGATAATGGATCTCACCTGATATTGCTGTCCCTGAAAAGGTTCGCGCGCCGCCAGGCGTTCCAGTATCTTCTGGCTCAGGGCTTTCTTTGTGCCTTCGTCCAGCAGGCCGTCATTCATGCCTACGGGTTGGGCCAGGTTGGTGAATGCAATCACGGTCCTGTCGACTACCGGTTGCCGGAATTCCTCCACCATGTCCAGCACCAGCGAAGGCTTGCCGGGACGGTCCACATGCAGATATCCGCCAAAAGGTTCCAGGCCGGCATTCATCAGCGCTCCCCAAACGTTGGAATAAAGAATTGCATAGCCGAAATTCAGCAGCGAGTTTACGGGATCATTTGCCCCCTGGTGTACTCTGCCGGCAAACTCAGCCTTGTTTCCCACAATCGTCCTTATGCCCTCCCAGTAGAGCTGTCCGGCCTTGCCCTCCAGCGAGCGCAACATCTGCGAGCATTCTTCAATGTGTTTGCCCTTGACTGCCCGGACTTTCAGTTCCAGATCGCGCAGCTTGGGCGCCAGGCGCGCGATGACCGCATACCGCTCGGGCGCAGCGCCCTTCAGGTATTTGCCGCAGTAAAGCAGCAAGTGCCGCTGGTTGCGGATCTTGCCGCGCACCGTGAGTTTGGAAATCTCCAGGCCGCGCTCATCGTAGTAGGCCATGAGCTGCTCTCTTCTGGTCGCCACCGTTGCGGTAAGAATGGGCGATGAAAGCATGGCGTAGGGCCGTCCTGAGGGTTCAATGAAGGTCAGCCGGATGCCGTGTTCGCAGAACTCTTTCAGCAGATCAGAGGAGAGCGAGACGCCGCGCGAAGCAACCACCACTTCGCTGATGCGGAAGAAAGGAAACTCATACGCCACCTTGCCCTGCACTTTGACCTGCAACCTCTCGCTCTTCTTGCCCAGGTAGATGCCGAATCCTGAAAGAATGAGTTGCGCCGCGTCTTCCGTCTGCGCCACCCACGGATCAGCGTCAGGATAGCGGCGCACGGCCTTTCCATACACCACCGCGCCATTGCCGGTTGAGGCGGCTGCAAGCGATGAGATGGCTCCAACGCTGGCTACAGCTTTTCGCGCCCGCAAGCGTTCACCTGCCGGGAACGCCAGGAGCACGCCTTCACCCAGCATGATCTCCTGTCCGGCCCGCTCTTCCGGCAGGATGACACCAAAGTCCGGATCGAACAGCCATCCTGTCTCCGGGATTTCATATGTGCGCGGCGGCTCCAGTTCGCCGGTGAAAAGGTTGAATTGGGCGATCGTGTCGTTATTCATCACAGTTTTCCGTAGCAAGTGTCACAGCAATGTGCTCGTCTAAAAGTAGTCCTTTGTGTTCGCAATACCTAAACTGCGCTATTTTCCAGTCATCGATCACTCTATATACTTCTAGACCATGTTTCTTGCAACTATTTTCTGCACCGCGCCATGAGTGTAAGTTCACATTCACTACAAGCTGCTTGGCCTCGAGATGTCTTCTAGCGTCTTTAAGCTTCGACCATTGCGAAGCAAATTGTTCTGGGATTACCTGAACAGACTCGAAAAGGGTCATTTCTGTGGATTTATCATCACTGGACAAATCCAACATTGGGGTAAGCTGCATAACAACTTTGCTAAATAGCTCTCTGGCATTTTCCATTTCTACATTTTCTTTTGCTGAAAGCCCATTTGGATAAATGTTTTCGACCCAATCACATGCGACGTGAAATGTTAGTGGCTCAGTTGGCATATGCTCTTGCGTCAACTTGAGCAATTGAGAATCATAAATTCGATGAGAGCCACGGTCGTGCCCGGTAAAAACATGGCACATTCCTGGATTGGTTAGATCGCATTTCCCATGGCGATTCACTCGTCCGAAACGTTGCAGCAGGCTGTCTGCAGGAGCAAGTTCAGTGAACATTGAATCAAAACTGACATCAAGTGAAACCTCAATAACCTGGGTCGAAATAACTAAGTTATATTTCTGAATATTTTCTTTTGTTTCACGGCTAGCCCGATCACCCAACGTAAACCGGGAATGGACAAGAAGAGGGCGTAAGTCTGAAAACTGTTGCCACATCTGGATAGCCTTAGAAACAGTGTTACAGACCACCACAGTCTTTTGGCCACTCTCGACTGCTTTACGAATTTGCCCAACTGCATCCTCGATAAGTCTGCTGCAAGGAATAATTTTCCGTCGAACTTCCTTCAGCAGGGAAGAGGATTCGACCAATTGCAATTGCTGATCTTTCTTAATACCAGATGCTTCCGCGAGCAGATTTGTTAGAGCTGAGGGAAGCGTTGCCGTCATGATGAAGACTCGCGCATTCAATTTTTGTAGATACTTAAGCAACACCAGAATCAATCCAAATGTGTGTCCATCGTAAGCATGAATTTCATCAAAAATGATGAGGGAATTGGTAAGCTCCAGCAGCCCGACTTCAAAAAATTTCTTGCCAAAAAATATATCCAACAGCTGATAGACGGTAGTTATTTTAATGGGAGCATAGATTTTTCGGGCAGCATCTTTTTTTACTACCGCTACAGCAGCTGCTTGATTCAGAGGCAGTTCGTCATCCAGCGCATCTTTCAGATATGCAAGGTCTACATTCGAATGCAAAATTGCCACATTGTTTGTATTACTAATCCGAACATTACCTTCCTCATCTGGAAACGCCTTTGCTATCCGGTCAGCCATGGCATTAATGGAGACCTGATACGGTAATACATAAAACATTCGCTCGTAGCCCTTACGATTTGAAAGCGCCCATAAAAGCGCTGCCTCGGTTTTTCCAGCGCCAGTGGGCGCGATCAGGATTGCGCTATTACTTTCGGCCTCTGCCCGATGCTGCATACAATTCCATCCAGCCCAATCGCGGATCTCGCTGTTTGCATACTTCTCCAATGAAGTTCTTGTAATACTTTTGCCCAAGATAGCTTTTGCCAAGCCAGCGGAAGCCAAATGGTCTGCGGCCACCAAGGCGCCACGGGCGGTGGCAAAGGTATCGTCATCAAATACCGGCTTTAGTCGTCTCTTCATGCCAAGCGCATCATTTGCGGGCGATGAAGTGTCGGGTTTGTATACCCACTTGTCCAAGCACGGGTCTACGCCTCTAAATTCTGCTTTTATTTCCTCTACCCCTGTCTGGAGTTCGCGCCATTTTGCAAACCAAGGAGAGCGTTCACTG
Organism: Candidatus Angelobacter sp. Gp1-AA117; assembly: GCA_003223515.1. Taxonomy (GTDB): domain Bacteria; phylum Acidobacteriota; class Terriglobia; order Terriglobales; family Acidobacteriaceae; genus Angelobacter. Next base: position 35,492 of record QHVI01000052.1, on the reverse strand, counting down.
CGCGAATAACATTGTTCCATATCGCGGCTTATTGCAGTGCCAGTGCCTAAGTTTTTATGGTGAGTCATCACAGCTAAGTAAATTAGCAATTCTTTGTCTTTCCATGCGTCATAACACTGCCGAAATATTTCAGCCGATAAGATTTCATGGCGGAAACCCCAAGTCTCCCCCGGGTTTCTGAGCATGTGCTGGAAACCGGCAGCTGCTTTGCCCAAATCATGGAAAATTGCTGCTTTATCGAGATCCAAGGAAATTTGCGGCCATATGAGCCGCAGTTCACGCATTGCAGCCAGCACATCTTCAGTGTGGTCACGCAAGCCACATGGAGGATTACTTTTGGCCAGTAACACGGCTGAAATCCCACAAAAAGAATGGTTCACCTGTTTCGATGACTTCTGCCAAATTAGGACTCTCGCCTCGATCCCGAACTGGCTGCTCAATTCGTGCATCTGTCTTCGGAGAAAGTTCCACTGGCCTCCTGTTACGTTCAAAATAGAGAGGAGCTGGATACAGGGTTCCGAAACCGACAAAAAAGGGGAGGCATTGATGCTCGATGTTGGCTTCTTGAATCCGTCGCCAAGGAATATTTTTCGTTACGTGTTTTTCTGTCACAAGATCCTCGGACCGGCCCAGGCAAAGCGGATTAGCAGGACGGCGAAACCATTCCGGATCAACTCCTCTAATGGCAAGAAGAGTGAGACAAGGAAATGCTAAGAATTCGCGTATGCGCGGTGAAGCCTCCAATTTTTGCGCACCTAACGTGAAATTGTAATGACTCCGTTGAGGCAATTGACACCGTTGAAAATCGGAAGAAAGCGAATCGAAGTCCATTCGCCATCCAGCAACCAATTTGTCCGGGTCTACCCATCCGCCTTTAGCAGCACAAAGCATCGCATGCACAGTGCATGGAGGAGGACAATGCAATGTACGAATCGACAGGTTATTCCCACGCGCGATTTTACCTGTGTTATATCGCGGATCACGATAGTGCGCGGTAATTCCTGCAAGCCGGATCAGAACCGCTTCACTCAAAGCAATGCCTCCTCGGCTAATTGCAATAATGCTTTACGCGGACTATCGATTAAGACGTCAAAGCCAAGTGTAGTCAATTCAACTTTGAGTGATTCCTCTATTTGTGATCTCAGTTCATGCGGCAGACCAAAATAGAGCTTCCTTTTCATGAAAAGATCATCCCAATCCTTAAGAACGTCAACTAAAGCAGCGATATCCAACAAAGGCAGTCCGTCGCTGGCAGTTCCCTTCCAAACGTCATCGAAGGGAGAATCTACGCAATTCATCAACCCTGCGACAAATGCTCTCGGGCGCAAGCTACCGTCGTGGAGTGCACCGCTTGCTGGACCCTGTGTGTTTCCAATGTTTGCTAATCCTTGCAAGGAAACAACAAGACGGCGTTTTCTTTCCTTTGGATCGAGCTCTACGTAATTAAGCGTGTCAGCAACACGCGAATATGGGTTTTTCTCCTTCTTTATTTCTTGAGACGTGACCTGTGCTTCAAGAATATCCATGTTGGTTCCCATATAAAATTTGCCGATCCGATGCGACTCGATCAAGATACGCGTCTTCAGCCAGCCTGAATAAATTCCTGGTGAATTAGGGTTCAAAACAGAGTTTTTGCCCGTATAGTTCACATCTCTTGAAAAAGTCTGGAAGTCTCTTGCTGTCTTGATTCCGCTGAATGCGACCAGCGCATGCATCCTGACTGGAGCCGTCCTTCGTGTTGTAGGACGCTTTGGCTTCTCCTGCATCTGCTTCCCATACAGCTTTTTTAGAAACTCCTTGTTTATTTCGTATTTTGCCGCCTCATCTTTTGCAGCCTTAAGTTTCTTCAACATCCTATCTTTTGATTTACTATCTGCATTCAAGCTGATGAGTTCATCGTTCTTTAGCGCAGTGTTAAGAGCTTGCAAGATCGCTTCCTGAAGGTCCTGCGCGGAGGACGATTTCGATCGTAGGATTTCACCAATACCAGAGATTTTGAGAACAAATTCCGAAGCGCTGCTTCCGTCCAGGAGCTTTTCTTTTAAAGTTTCGACATCTTTAATATTTTCTTTTTCAAATAGCAGCTTATCGTCAGAATCAGGCGCGTCTTGATCTTCACCTTTATCGTCATCGGTATCGGCTGCCCCGGCAATCATGTATCCAAACAGATCATCGTCTATATATTGAATAGGATTACCATCCGTGTATGCTTGGTTTTTCTCTTTTCCCCCAGCACCTGTCGCTCGCGTGATTGGGCTTAGTGACTCCTGAAGGGCCTCACGCCAATAACGCTTGAAACATTGACTGCTCACGTATGGATACTCTTTGCCATCCCGGCCCGTCATATACTTAAAATCAAAATTGCCCTGCCCCGATTCACCGCGATTAAACCGGACAGCCTCTCCATGTACAAGCAAACTCAGTGCTACTGTCATGCATTCTCCTTTATTCTTCTGCATTGCAAAGTAGATACAAGAGACTAATGGCTTCAGACGCGTTGCTGGAATCAATTGCGCGCAATTCCTCGCTAGTTACGGCTAGCCGTTTGCGTTTGCAATACTCTTTGAACAGCCCCAATATTCCCTCTTTTGTCCCAGTGCTGCCTAATCTTTTTACAAAAGAGTCGCGATAGCTCTGGGGCATTTCATTCACCCTTACTGCAATCCTTTGCAACGCATCAAAACGATTTTTCTTTCTAAGCGCAATATCTTCATAAATTTCCAGCATTTGTAGTTCCTCTTTTTGTAAATGCGCACGTTCCCCAGGATGGCGATCAATATACGGCTTTTTCATTGCCCGAAATAAAGGCGCAAGCGAACGGCGGCCTTCTACGTCATTGCAAAGCTGATCTCCAATGTCTTTTCTTTTATTGTCATTTGTGAATTTCTGAACTTTCCTAACCCATTCGGCGAAATATTCTCGAAGTCTTACAGTGGCGAGCTCACTAAAAAACTCCAGAGCCTCTGCCGGGAGATGGAGTTCGTTGAACTTTGGTCCATTCCCTCGATTGGTAAAAGAAATGATAGTGGCTCCTCCTCGAGGAATTTGCTCCATGTGCCCTGGCTGAGTGTGATCCCAAAGGTCGCTGCCAGAAATGATTTCAAGAAGAGCTATCCTGCCAGAAAGAGCTGTGCCGTGCTTAATACCTTCTCCAGCTTTTTTAGCTAATGCAATTCGAATGGTGGTTACGCCTTCCGCAACTGCCTGTACTTGCAAGTCTGGCTCCGCAACATGGATAAAATAGGCACCATCCTTGCAGGAACGGCAACCGAGAGGCAGAATTACAACTGCTGATAGACAACTTGCACAGATTGTCTTTCCTCTTAACCCTGGCAAAGTGCACGGATCGCTATCACCGCCAGCGGCTAACGGGAACCAACATCGGTCAGTTTCGCCTACAACAGGAGATTGGCCACAGATTTGACAATAACCGGATCGGCTCGCCAGTGTCTGGTCGCCCAAATCTTTGAGAAAACGATCATATTTCGGTTTTTGTTCTGGATTTATCCCCATAAAGGGGTTATTGACCCAAAACTCGGAAAGAACTTTTAAAGACTTAAGACTGTCGACATGCGAGTGCAAAAATTTAACGGCTTTTGAAAGATCATCAGATGAAATATTCGACAACGATGCTTGGTTACCAATATTGGCTGCAATAGCCAATCCGACATCCACGAACGGATTTCCGGTATAAAGAATCATCTGGGGCTCAAAGGTTGGGGTGATACCCTTATTTTAAGATAGTGCAACGAGAGTAGCTTTCGTTTCAGTTCTGAATCAAATTATTTTTGCAAGCAGGCCATAATAAGAGTTTCCTAATTTTTCATACCTCTTTGAACAGTTGCGAGAGTGACATGCCGAAACTCACAGCCATCAGTTCCAGTGAACGAAGGCATGGCTCGATTCGGCCATTTTCCACCTTGGAGATGTAAGTCCGGCCCAAGCCAGTGTCAACCGCGAGATCAATTTGCTTCATACCCTTTTCTTTTCTGAGTCGCTGCAAGCGCCGACCGAACCGCACACAAATATCATTTGCCATTCGACCATAATGCATGTACCCTTTAGAGCACATGTGCTCTATCAGGCACATTGAATAAAGAGGCACTGATACATGAAAGCCGACATCTACGAATCGCTCTATGTCATCAATCACTCCCTCCAACTCGTGGGCGAACATCTGGACAGGTTGAAAGCAGCCGGGATTTTGTTGCCTCACATGGCTGAGCTTTACCGCCTTTCGGCCCAGGAGATCAGCTCAACCCTGAATCAAACGGCAACGCTGGCGCTGCATACGCGGGAGGCGGAAGAGGCAGCGCAGTTCCAGCAGCAGCGCGTTCGACTGGAAGAGCAAATGCGGGAAATGGCCCCGATCCGGTGTGCAACCGCAAAGGACGCGAAGGACGCAACGGAAGCCTTGCCCTGTTTACCAACTGGTTATTTACCCATTGGCTGAGATGAACCGGAACACGGAACAAATGGGCTTAAGTCCTTTGACTGCTTTCGCATCTGCTGTTCCGGTTGGTGTTTTCTGTTCCGGTACAGAAGCGGAACAAATCATTTCGCCAAAGAGAAAAAATAGCGCAACAGCCGTAACACCGTCACAACCCTTGTCCATTGCGGGATGGGGTGCGGCTGGTTACGCTGTGGCGGCTGCTCACTTTCCGGTGATTCCTCAAGACACACGTATGCTGCAAGCGTCCCGACAGCACAACAGCACGCCGGAGCAGGAATATATTAGTACGTCTACTATGCAGAACACAAGGGAAATTGGGGGAGAATTCAGCCCCGAATTTTCACCGGAGCACGCCGGTTCTTTCGCTCCGCTCATTACCTTGCGAGCATCATGCGTGCGCTTTCAACAGTTCCGTGAGAACACCTTCTAACAGCAATGGTGGAGCAGACATCCTCGGGGTTCCTCCACTCCGTCCTCCCTCCTACGTCGGTCGGACTGCGGTCGGAATGACAAGGGGGGTGAGTGAATTCCCTACACCTCAACCTAAAATGCTCTAGAAGAATGCCGCCAGCTTTGCTGGCTGATATCCAAAAATCACACGGTCAGAGGACTAGAGCAAAACCAGAAAAGGTGTAGCCTTCCGCACAGCCGAGGGCGGCTGTGCCACCGGTAGACCGGATTGAATAATCTGTGGGTTTGGCCGCAATGAAAAACCTGTGAGCCGCGCTTCCGCGCGTCTCAGAGACGGTGCTGAGCACCGTCTCTACGGCAATCATTCCTTTACGCTTCTGAAAGAAACTCACAGGCCAGGGCGGCTGTGCCACTTACTTTGCACATTCGAGCATGAATTTAAAAGAATTTTCGCATGGGCGGGCAGCAGCGGGGCAGATTCCTCCGCCCTACTCACGCGCTGAAGAAAACGCGCGTGAGCTTAACGGGCGTTCGGAATGACATCTCTCATTGGGATACAGCATGGTGGCCCTAAAGTAAGTGACATTAGCCGAGGGCGGCTGTGCCACACGTTCCTTTCAGGCTACAGCGGGCTAGAAGAATGCCGCCAGCTTCGCTGGCTGATATCCAAAAATCATCGGTCGGAACACCAGGGCGCAGAGGTAACAAAACCTTACGGCTTCAGCACAGCCGGGGGCGGCTGTGCCACATGATCCATCTGGATTTGGCCCATACCCCAGGCGGTGTGCTTGCCTACATGTACCAGTTCTCCCAACACTAGCCAGGGCAGGAATTCCTGCAACTCGCCCTGGTAGACGGCCTTGCCGGTGAAGCCGGAGAGTTCGTGGCGCTGGCGGGTCTTGGAGGACGTCCGGAAGCGCTCTTCCCAAGCCACATCACAGGATACGGTCTTCACCTGCTCGGCACGGCGGCCCAAACCGGCGAAGTCAACGTCGAGCGGGCCTTCTCCGAAAAAGACGCTCAGGGCGTTGATGCGGTCACGCAGACGCTTGAATAAATGATGAAACTCCGGTTTCCGTATCACAGAGCCTTCCGCTTTCAGGAGCGTGGGCGTCAGGAAAGAGACCTTAAGATCGGGAGATCGGGGGATCCGGGGATCGGGGGATCGGGGATTCTCGATAATCTGGTCATCGGAGAATTGGGTAATCGGGTAATCGGGTAATTGGGTAATTGAACCTCTGCAAGAGTTGAGTTCCTTCATGCGTTCCTGTATCCAGCTTTCTAAATCCAGGCATTTGGGGGTGTGGAAGACCTGGTCAGAGGAATTGTAGATTGGAAACAATCTTGTCATCTGGTCAATTGATCGGGTGATCTCGTGATCGGGTGATCGGGTGATCGGAGCGTCAGATCCAGTCATTATGGGAGGGGAAATTAATATTTCGTTCACTACTTCCAACTCGCATCTGGCGCGGTTCAGGCCTAATCCCTGGGCGGCCAGTTCGCGGAAGGAGAGCACGAAATAAGGGAGGAAATCTATTGCCCGGCCAATCAGCACCAACTCAAATGCAAATTCCTCTCCAGGAAGGAATTTAGTCTTTGTGTCTGCCGGGGCCCTGAAGATAAAAGGACGCGGGACATCCTGGCTTTTGGAAAGACGGTCTGAATCCGGTGGAGGCGATGGCTCGAAAACCTGCTTATATGGACATGCAGTCGCCAGCGGACACTCATGCGCATTGCGGCACTGCGGGATGCAGCAGAGCCGCCGAAAGGCTGTCCCGAAGGCCCCGCGCAGCATGTTGGTTTTATTTACGGCAGGAACAAAGAGGGTCTGCTGGGGTTTGAGGGTGAAGCGGAAGATGCCTATGGAAAAGCACTCAGCAATCAGCATTCAGCACTCAGCCTCTGAACATCCGTGTGAATCGAAAGGGGTTGTGAAGTCATACCCTGATACAAACCTCTTAGCTATTGACCGCGAAGGACGCTAAGGGCACAAAGGTTCCTTTGCCGGCGGCGCCTCGCTGGACGATGCGACTGCTGTTCGATGTCTTTTCTATCTCTATGCGCGCCGGCAGTTGCTCGGCCAGCGATTCGACGTGGGTGATCACGCCGATGAGGCGTCCTTTCTTCTGCAGCGCCGGAAGCGCGTCGGCCACTTTGCCCAGGGTTTCAGGATCAAGAGTGGAAAAACCTTCATCCAGAAAAAGGGACTCAAGGGCCACGAAACCGCGTTCACCGCTTAACTCGGCAATACTCTGTGCCAGGGCGAGCGCCAGAGACAATGAAGCGAGAAACGATTCTCCTCCGCTCAGGGTCCCGGCTGAGCGCAAATCATCTCCGTTGGCGTGATCGCGAACGGAGAACTGGTCCTCCTGAACGTGAAAGGAATAGCGGCCACCGGTGAGGTCCTGGAAATACTGTGAACCTGCCTGGGCCAGAAGTTGATAGGAAGAACGCAGCATATAGTCCTGGAACTGATTGGCGTGGAGCAGCGTGCCCAACTCCCGGTAGATTGCGGTGGATTTCTTCAGTGCGGCGCAGCGCTCAAGCAGTTCCCGGTTCTTTTCCAGTTTCTCCACCACTCCCTGAAGTTGCACCTGCTGCTTATTCCTTGCCAATTCCGCGTCGCGCAGGCGTTCGCCGGCAATTTTAAGCTCCCGCTTCACGGTTGCCAACTCTGCGCCATTGGACAGTTCCAGGGGCGCAGATGCTTTCAAGGTTTCTACAGCGGCTTCAATTTCGCCGGTAACTTTTTCGAGGTCTTTCTTGGCCTTGCGCGCCCGGCTGGTTTCAGATTTGAGCCGTCCCTGCAGGTCGGTTATCGCGGTCTCGGCAGCGGCTTTTGCGCTTTCCGCCTTGTTATGCCGCTTTTCCAGATCTTCCCTGGCCGTCTTAGCATGGTTAAGCTTTTCCAATTGCTGCTTCAGCAGCGGCAGCGCCGGCGCACCGGAAAGTTTTCGCTCCAGTTCCTCAGTCTCTCCCTGAGTCTCCCTGATCTGCATCGTAATATCTTCCAGGCGCTCGCGGCTGCGCTCACATTTGTGTTTCAGCGATTCAGCATTCTGGCGGGCCTCGGATTCAGCTTCCCGGCTGGCCCGTACCTGCTTATCCGACTTGTCCACTTCTTTTTGGGCCTGCTCTATGGAAAGCGCCAATTGCTCCAGTTGATCAAGGGATTGCGGCCCAGGTTCGGCGCCCAGCATGGTCCGGGCCTGCTCACGGATGGAGGAAACAGAAGCTTCCAAATCGTGGAGCTTTTCCGCGTAGTGGGCGATGTCCCTGGCGATCAGGTCAAATTCGCCAGGCGCTTTCGCGGCAGCGGCTCTTGCCTGTGCCAGTACTTCATCAGCTTTCTGAACCATGATCTCCGCATCTTGAACGCCAGCCACCGCAATGGCCGGAGGCACGGTGGTCACGGTTTGCTCACAAACCGGACAGGGCGAGCCCAGATGGAGACCATGGCGGAGTTCGGCCGCGCGATGTTTCACCTTGAAGTGTTCCAACTGCTCTTCCGCGGCATGTTTCCTGGTCCGGGCCTGCTCCACTGCGTCCGCCAAGCCGGAAAGAAATTTTTCTTTGCCGGAAAGCTTCTTATGAGCGCTGCCGATCTCAGATCGCAGCAAAGAGATCTGCTGTTCCAGTTGGGGGAGCTGTTTCAAACGGGGTGCAAGCGCACGCACATTGGCCGGCAATCCATAGTGCTGCTGCATGACCTGGCATGAGTCTTTTGCGGCCTGAAGTTTTTCCTCATCAGATTTGTGCGCGTGGGCGGCGCCGGCGAGAATGGAATCTGCCTCCTTCAGCCCTGCCGCAGCGGACTCAAGATCGCGCTCGCCAGAGGTCTTTTTCTTATTCAATTCCGGCAATTGAGCACGCAGTTTCTCCAGGCGCTCCGCCTGCGGGGCCCATTGGGTAAGACGGAAATGCTCATCGGAATCGTAGGCCACGGCTGCAATGGCTGACTGGATTTCCTCAAGCTCCTTCTGGCTTTGCTGAAACAGCTTTTGCGAATTCTGTATCTCAACCTGGAGCTTCACGGATTCCTGCTCCGATGCCTGGAATCCAGTTTCATAGTTCTGCGACTGGAGCCGCAAATTTGCAAGCTGTTCAGCGGTCTGCTCGCATTGTTCCAGCCTGCGAATCAATTCATGGTGTTGCGTTTCCTGCGATGTTAGAGTGGCGATGGAGTTTTCCAACTGCTTCCTGGTCTCATCGGTCACCTCCTCGTCCACCTGGGATTCAATGGCCTGCATCTGAATGGTGAAGTGCTGAGCTTTGGCATTGGCCTTCTGCATCATGGATTCCAGGTGCTGAAGGTTGAGCAAGTCTTTGAGGACGCCGCGGCGCTGCCTGGCGTCACCGCGCAGGAACTCATCAAACTGGCCCTGCGGGAGAATTACAGCGCGGGTGAAACCTTCAAAATCAAGACCGACGATGCGCTCCACGGCCGCATCGATCTCGCGAATGGATGCGATGCCCGACCCCCACTCGCCTCCAGCAGATTTTGTGGAGAGCCGGGCTTTGACAGAGCTGCCTTTTATGCCGCGGTGTACACGGTAAATTTCATTGGCCGCATGAAACTCCAGGGCCACAAACATGCTGGTACAGCCCTGGCTCACCAGTTCGCGCGCAGTGCCGCTCTTGCCCAGCCGCGCGGTCTTGCCATACAGGGCATACGTTATGGCATCGAGCAGCGAACTCTTTCCTGCTCCGGTCGGCCCGGTAATGGCAAACAAGTCAAGTTCAGAAAAGTGCAATTCGGAGTGCTGGCGGAAGCTGGTAAATCCCTGCATCTCAAGTTTGATCGGCCGCATTAGCCACCTCCAGTTCCAGCGTATGGAAGGCATTCAGAATTTCCTGCGCCGGCTCAAGCCCTCTGGACTGCCGGAAGAAATCAGCAAAGTGCTCATGCAACGGCTTGCTCCCTGATATTTCAGCCACTGTCTCGGCCGCCTGAGCAGACTGCACCCGGACTTCAAGGGCGTTGGGAAATATCTCCCGCAACTCATCTGCAATCCCGGGAATCTGCGTTTCTGTCTTGACGATTAGCTTGAGGAAATCGTCTCTAACGGCGCCCGCCTGGTTCTTCAGCTCCTCTACACTGCCGGTAATCTCACGAAGCTGTCTGCCGGAAGCGAGAGGTATGCTGTCAATCGAAGCGGGCTGGCCGGCTTCCACGTCGACAAGAACGACACGCTTTTGTTGGCCACGCTCGCCGAAATCGAGTTGCAGCGGAGACCCCGCGTAACAGCCACGCGTAGGACAGGTAATCTCCTGCGGCTTGTGGATATGCCCCAGGGCGATGTACTGGGCAGTGGTGGGAAAGCGCGATGGAGAAACAGCAAGAGGCTGGGCGACATGTATGGCGCGTTCACTACCGCTGGTTTCCGCACCGAAGGCAAACAGATGAGCGGCGAGAATATTCACCGTATCCGGAGAAAAGCTCTGGGCCAGGCGCCGGCACATGGCGGCAACATTTTCTGAATAAGTTGTGTACCACTCGTCTTCCGGCCCCATGAGTTGGCAAATATCAATTAACTTTTGGTCAGCAACCCAGGGGAGAACGGCAATGCGGGCCAGCTCATTCCCGGCGCGGATTTCAATGACTCCGCCCGCCTCCGGTCTTTGTGGTTCAGCGCGAACAAATATGTTGAGCGGCGCCAGCATCTCACGCAACGCGGCGAGGCGTTTGGGATTGTCATGGTTGCCACCGACTACGACCACCGGAATTCCGGCGCCAATCATTTCAGCAAGCGCACCATAGACGAGGCGTTCGGCGTCAGGTGAAGGCGCGTTGGTCTCGAAGACATCTCCGGCAATGAGCGCCAAGTGGACTTTTTCACGGCGCGCAATATCGACGATTTCGGCGTATACCTTTTCCTGTTCGGGGACGCGAGAGCGGTTCCACAGGGTCTTACCGGCGTGCCAGTCGGCGGTGTGAAGAATTCGCATTTTTTAGCACTCAGCAGTCAGCATTTAGCACTCAGTCCCTTGACGTCCTCGTTTACCGAAAGTGCAACGCGAGCGGATGCACTTTCGGATTTACCGCAGAGGGCGCAGAGGACGCAGAGGACGCTAAGGAACAATGTTTCATTTAGCGCCTCAGAATTTTGCGAAGGGATCGGCGGCGGCGGCCTGGAGCGCCTCAGAGGGCCGCGTTGCCCACGCCGGAAATGGAAATTGCACCAGCAGAGGTATGGGAATTTCCGGCTGAGAGACGATCACTGTTCCAGGTTTCAGAATTCCGGCGCGTGCGCGGCTCGGGCCGGGCAGGAAGCCATACTCGGCATGCTGCGACTCGGCAGTATCAAGACGGCCTACCACGCGGAACGACGAATTGGCCACAACGCGGCTTTCAATCTGGCTGGCGGTCTGCTCGGCCCCGATCAGTACCACGCCCAGGCTGCGGCCACGCTCGGCGATATCGAGAATCACGTCCTTAATAGGACTCCAGCCTTCGCGGGGCGCATACTTGTTCAATTCGTCAAGCACCACAAACACCAGCGGCTTTGCCGATCCTGAAGCTTCTTTCTCTTCCATCATGCGCCGCAGCATGACCCCTATGACGAAACGCTTGGCGGTGTCATGCAGGTTGTGAATGTCAATCACGGTGAGCTGCTTCTGCTTCCAGCCGATGCGATGGCGCTCAGGGTCTTCAACCCTGCCGCGAACCAAATGTCCTACACGCCTTCCGGCAGCCTCCAGGCGGCGCAGGAAACTGGTCTGCGTTCCGGAAGCCTCGTTTCCCGCCCAAGTGTCCAGCTTGGCCTCGGTCAGCGCATACAGTTGGTCAAAGTCTTCACACTTCATTGCTTCTTCATCGCTGGTCAGGCGAGACTCTACGCGGTTGACCAGCGCAGAGAGGCGGCTGGTTTCCTGGTCGGCCTCAGTAAAGAGGAAGCGCAGGAGGCGCTGTTCGCAGAATTCTTCCACGGTCCAGCAATAAGCTGTAACGCCCTTGGAACGGGAGCCGGTTTCCGGGATCAGCTTTTCTTCATCGCGGCGCACCGGCGCAAACAGCCCCACGCTGGCAAAGGGAGCGATGGGCAGTCCCAGGCGCTCATACTGCTCGCGGGCTTCAGGCTTGATGGAGTTATTGGGGGAGTCGAGAAACAGCAGGTCTTCGCCTTTGACGTTGAAAATCAGGGCATGAGTGTTGGCCTTTTCGGCCCCGAGAAGGTCCTTCGACTGGAAAACACCATAGAGGAGAAAAGTGGCATAAGTAGTTTTGGTGGCCACGCCCGATATTCCGGAGATGTTTACGTGAGCGCCACGGCTGCCATCGAGGAACTCGAAATTACCGTACACGATCTGCTTGTCGCGGGAGAGTCCCAGCAGGAAGCGCTTCTTCATGGAGTCAAAGAAGAGGGCCTGCTCACGGTCAGCACCGGTGGCCTGATATACGGGGTCTCCGGGGAGCGGAGGAACGAAGATTTCCGGCTCGACGCGGGTGACAGTGACGTGCGCTTTAATGGTTAGCCCCAGAGGAAGAACACCCTTTTCCGAGAGGAAGACATCGGTCTCCAGCCGGGCGCCTTCGTGGCGCGCAACCAGCATGTCTATGATGCCGTAGGTGGCGACGTCGGATTCATCATTCAGACGGCGGTGAACAACCACCACGTCATCCAACTGCACAAACTCATCCACAGGCACAGCTACCCAGAAATCCAGGGGCTGGGAGTCGGCCATGCCTAAAACTCTGCCGATTACTTTGCTCAAACGGAAACTCCTTCTGCAATTCTTTGTTCTATGGCGCGGCGAATCAAGAGAGGATCACCCATCCTTCGCTTGAGTTCGTCCTCAAGCGCGCCAATGGGAACGAGGTTCTGTGGGGCCCTGGCGTCGCGGATGGGTGAGGAGGCAAACCGGGGCAACTCGTAAGCGGCGTAGTTCACCAGGCTGATGATCTTGGCCAGGTCTACGGCTGCGCGAAGCTCAAGACGGACAATTCCGGCGAGAGGGTGCTCCGTCCGGTGCGGCTGGGCCAGACGCAGATAGCAGGAATAACGGTTCAACTTGTTGTCGCGAATCAGAAACAACGGAGTGCGCTCGCCGGGACGCAATTCTGCCAGCAAGGGCAGGCATTCACGCGGTACATATAGAAGATGGATTCGCTTAATGATTCCCACCAGGGCCTGTTTGGCCACGGAGTAATAGGTGAGAGGTCCATCCACAAACACGCAGCTATCATCGGAAAGCAGGCTCTGGCCCAGTTCGGCCTCAGCCCTGCGCATCAGTTCATGCAGTGACTTCAAAGGCTCAGTGGGGGCGTTCACGGCGGTAGCAATGCCTTCAAACTCAAGGCTGGTCCGCCCCACCCGCAGGCTTTCACTCTTTTCTTTCTGATGGCAGATGATCAGGTAGCGGCGCACATCGAGCAAATCCATCTCGGCGAGGCCGTCACGACACAACACCGTGCCCACGCCGGTGCTGCCAAAGAGTCCATAGATGACCTGGTCGGCATCCTGGGAGATGATGCGGGCCTCGACACGGCGCACGCCATCCACGAAACACATGAGCAGACGTGAACCGGAGCCGTCACACCGGATGGCTTTCCATTCAGGAGCTTCAACCTTGATATCTACTTCGGCTGGCGACTGGGCCTCTGCATCATCAATCTGTAACGCTGAATCATAGTCCGGAGGCCAGGGATCCAGGAAAAATCGGCTGGACATGGTGACTTACTTTACACCAGAAATGGCCACCGTTTGTATCCGTCATCGCGAAATTTTTGCTAAAAAAGTTTGAAACGGTTTGGGGAGTTATGTCACTACACATGGATATTTTAGCTTTTTCACCGCAGCGTAGCGAAGCCACAACCAAAAGCTAACCACAAAGGGCACAAAGGTTTCACAAAGGACGCAGAGGAAAGCTGTTTGAGATTGATGTGGCGAACGTGGGGTTGGTCAAGACCGCGAATGGCCTCCGTCGCTTCCACGCCATCCACTTCCGGCATCTGCACGTCCATGAGCACAACATCGAAGGTGTCATCTTGTTTAATACGATTTACTGCCTCCCTTCCATTCTCAACGATCACCACATCATGACCGTGTTTTTGAAGGATTCTGGCGGCAAACTTCTGGTTGATCGGATTGTCTTCCGCCAGCAGTATTCTCAAAGGCGGAATATCTTCGACTCTTGTTTTCGTTGCAACCTGAGCAGGAAGCGTTTGGGCTCGGAGCGGCGGAATCCCGAGCACCACCCGAACAGAAAATGTGGAGCCGACTCCTGGCTCGCTCTTCACGGTGACCTCTCCACCCATCATTCGGACGAGTTGTGAAACGATGGCGAGCCCTAAACCGGTGCCGCCAACATCGAATTGCTCGGAACTCAGCTCAAAATTGCCGGCTTCGATTTTCGAAAAATCGAGGATGTCATTCAGGCCTATCCTTGTCTCCGCTACGGATAGGCCTCGCAAACTAAAACCTCGAAGCAATTCAGGAAATACTACAACCCATTTCATAAATGCGCCGAAATCCGCCAGGGCTGAAGCCCATTCATTTTTTTCGCTGTAACGCGGGTCTGAAGGCCCGCTCTTCCACCCATAAATGCGCTAAAGCGCATATATGAGATAGCTTCTAACCAAAGATATCGAGGCTAAGCTTGATTTAGTATATACTTTAAATATATACTAAATGCCGGAGGTGGCCCATGAGCCAGTTCGCCAAGCTCTTTCAGAATGGCAGCAGCCAGGCTGTGCGCCTGCCGCGTGATTTTCGCTTCAAAGGAGACAGAGTCCGCATCCGGCGTGTGGGCAAGAGCGTGGTGCTGGAGCCGCTCACGGATGATCCCGAAGCATGGCTGGCTGAGTTGAAGAAGATTCCTGCCGACCCGGATTTCATGAAGGAGCGGAAGCAACCGAAGACACCGAAGCGCAAGATCTTCTAATGAACTATCTGCTCGACACCAATGCCTGTATCGCCCTCATGGCTCCCACGGCCAATCCGGTGCAGACGCGCTTCACGCGCGCCTCGCATCGCGGCGGCCGGTTCTACACCTCGTCGATTGTCGCTTTTGAGCTTTGGTACGGAGTTTTCAAAAGCGCCCGGCCTGCTGACAACACCCGGCGCTGCGAAGCCTTCTTCGCTGGTCCGATTCAGCTGATTGCTTTTGAGGACACCGATGCAAGAATAGCGGGAGAGATTCGAGCGGACCTTGAACGAGTTGGCAAACCCATTGGCGCCTACGACCTTCTGCTTGCCGGACAGGCAATGCGTCACAAGCTGACGTTGATTACCGCCAACGTGTCTGAATTCTCCAGAGTCAAAGGACTTTTGTGGGGAGACTGGTCGAAATAGCAAAGCCTCAAATTTCGGTGCTACCTCGAAACCAAAAGCTTCCAGCGTGCGTTGCAGGTTGCAAGTGCCCAAAAATAAGTAAGCGGCGGGTATCTGATGAGGGCAACCCGCCGCTAACCTTCCCCTTAGGTTTTTCTTCCCTTGGAGAGCTTTGCCGCTGGTAACAACGATAGCTTGGACACTACATCGTGTCAAGCTAAAAAAGACATTTCGTCGTGTAATAAATCACTCCATTAGAAATGCGAAGCTGCGTCTGAAAATGGGACTTGCCGCAGGGAACAAGCAGTTATTGCCCGCCCTCCCGGTTCTTAGCCGGGGCTACCTGGCCGCACTTTAATTCATTCAGAAGGAACCCCGTCATGACGGTGTTTTCAGCACCAGATAGCCTCCGGCAAGGCTGAAAAGCACGTCTGGCGCCCATGCGGCAAGGGCAGGCGGAAGCTGGCTCACGTTGCCCATGGCTTCAAATAGTCCGCTGGTGGCCCAGTAAACTACAGCGATCAGCAGTGCTACTGCTACTCCGGTCAGCGCTCCGCGTCTTCCGGCAGACAACGCAAAGGGAACAGCCAGCACCGACATTACCAGTGTGATCAATGGAAATGCGATCTTCTTCTGCAACTGCACCCGCAGCCTCACCACGTCGAAGCCGCTCTGCTGCAGGTCGTAAATGTATCTCTTCAACTCCTCGTAGTTCATCTCCGATGATTGCCGCACTTCTTTCTTGAAGTACGTGGGCGGCTCGTTCAGCTCGGCAAAAGTGGAGACATCGAAGGTGCGAAAGCCCTGAATGGCATCGCCTCGAAAGCTGCGCTCCCATCCGCCCGAGAACACCCACTTCTGCAAACCTTCTTCCCAGTGGGCGCGGTTGGCATAGATGCGCCTGGTGATTTCAAATGTATGCGGATCGAATTCGAATGACGAGATGCTGCCGAACTGGTCGCGATCCGGATCGTAGAACTCGTAATAATAGATCGTATTGTTCTGCCCGAAGATCCATTTGCGATCCGGCCTCAGGTAGGTCTGCGCCGGCTTGCGCTTGATCTCGTTGCGCAGTGTCTCCACCCGCTTGTTGGCATAAGGCAGATACGATTCTTCCAGCAGGAAGAGCCCCACCGCCACAAATGCGGCAATCACAATCACCGGCAGCACTGCCCGGTAGATGCTCACGCCGGTGGCTTTCATAGCGGTAATCTCATTCGACTTCTGCATGAGCCCGAAGGTGACCAGCACCGCCAGCAGCACGCTTAACGGCGTGATGACGTCATAGAGCATGGTGGGAACCAGGTTCAGCAGGTATTCGCCCACCGTAACCAGCGCGATGCGGTTCCTGATGATGTCAGAGAGCAATTCGAAAAAGGTGAAGATCAGCACCAGCACGATGAAGCTGGCCAGAATCAGCGCCAGGTGTCCCAGGAAGTTGCGCAGCACGTAATCGTCAAGAATCAGCGGGAAGCTGAAAAACCGCTGCCGCCGCTGGCCCTGCGAGCGCTCCTCTTCCCGGGCTTTCGACCATCGATGAGTCCAGTTCTTGATGTGGCTGGCCAGCGCCTGGCCCAGTCCAGTTTCTATGGGAATCTTGTCCACGCGCCACAGCAGCGCCATGCCAAAACAGGCAAAGGCGATGTTGGCCAGCCACACCCCCAGCACCGGCTGCACCTTGCCGCTGCGGGCCAGCGATACTCCCGTAACCGAGATGAAGTAGTAGACGAAAACCAGAACGATGGTCAGGACGAAGCCCGCGCCTTTGCCGCCTTTCTTCGATGAAAGCCCCAGCGGAATGCCGATCAGCACCAGCACCAGGCAGGCTGTAGGCAGGGCGAAGCGGCGGTTGAATTCGATCCAGTACCAGCGGGCAAATTCTTTGTTGGGATTGTAAGTCTGCCGCAGCAGCTCCCCGGTATCGAGTTGCTGCACCGGCACCAGTTCCTGCGCCGGCTTGGGAGTAGGCGGCAGGTTGAGTATGGTATCGGTTTCATTGAAGGTACTGATGGTGTACTGCTCCGGCGCGCGCACGTTGGAGTCGTGAACTTCACCATTCACCATGTGCAGATGGATCGCATCTTTGCCGCTGCTGGTGACCACCGCTCGCTGCGCCAGCGTAATCTTGGTCGCTCCGGGGGTGCTGATGTCGGCAAGAAAAACGTTCTTCCAGACTGCCGCGCCGCTGGCCGTGCTGGTGTCCTGCACGTAGAGGACGTAATTCTTGAAATCCTCGTAGAAGACTCGCGGCTGCACTTCAAACGAAGCCTGTGAGGTGGCCAGAGTATTCTGCAGGTGGGCGAGTGCAGCGGCTGAGCGCGGGGCCAGCACGATGTTGTTGAACAGCGCCAGCACCCAGGCCACGATGCCGAAGATCGCAATGATCCGCACAAAGCGGCGTACGCCCATCCCGGCGGCGCGCATGGCGGTGATTTCGCTGTCGGCAGCCAGGCGGCTCAGGCCAATGAGGATGCCCACCAGCACGCCCATGGGAATGGTCACGGTAAGCGCCGCGGGCAGCGTGAGGAAGAAGAGTTCCGCCACGCTCGGCACAGGCGCACTGTTGCGCACCACCAATTCGAGTATCCGGCTCACGTCGCGCATGAAAATCACGAACGTGAACACGGCAATCCCAATCAGGCCGTGGGAAAGAACTTCCTTCAGTATGTAGCGCGTAAAGATGCGCACGGTTTATCTTAGAAAAGTTTAACAGATGTATTTGTTATGTTATTCATGGTACAGATTCCATCATGCCAGTCATACGTCTCTTGTTTCTGTGGCACATGCACCAGCCTTACTATAAGGACCTGGTCACCGGAGAGTACAGGCTGCCCTGGGTACGGCTCCATGCACTCAAAGACTATTTCGGCATGGTGAAGCTGCTGGATGAATTTCCCGGCGTTCACCAGACCTTCAACCTTGTTCCTTCGCTGATGATCCAGATTCAGGAATACGTTGAGGGCAAAGCGCATGACCCTTTTCTGGAGATTGCCGCCCGGCCCGCCGCCGAGCTCGATCTTCACGAACGGCAATTTGCCATCCAGTATCTCTTCCAGGCCAACCTGCAGAACATGATCTCGCGCTATCCGCGTTACCGTGAGTTGTGGGAAAACCTGCAGAGCTTCTCCTCCAACATCCGCCAAGCCGCCTTCTTTTTCAAAGACGGTGACATACGTGACCTGCAGGTGCTCTCGCAGATTGCCTGGATGGATGAATTTTTTCTCGATGATCCTGACATACGCGCTCTCATCGACAAGGGCCGCGGTTACACGCTTGAGGATCAGCAGTTCATTATCGGCAAACAGCGCGAGTTGCTCGCGAAAGTGCTGCCTGCTTACGCCACGGCGGCGCAGCGCGGCGCAATCGAAATCTCCACCTCGCCTTTCTATCACCCGATCCTCCCGCTGCTGTGTGATACCGATGCAGGTGCGGCCTCCCATGCTGGACTGCCTCTGCCCCGGCAGCGCTTCCGTCATCCTGAGGACGCGCAGCAGCAGATCACGCGGGCCATTGCGCTGCATGAGCAGGTCTTCGGCGTGCGGCCGCAGGGCATGTGGCCTTCGGAAGGCAGCGTCTCCAATGAGGTCCTTGCTCTCGCGCATCAGGCCGGGCTGCGCTGGCTGGCCACTGATGAAGGCGTGCTGGGCCGCTCCACCGGCAACCTCTTCGCGCGCGATCACAGCGGAAAGCTCGAACCGGCCAGCGCAGACCGTCTCTACCGCATTTACCATTGGGAACAATCAGCCGCTTCCATGCACATGGTTTTTCGCGACCACAATCTCTCGGACCTGATCGGCTTCGTCTATTCCGGTGTTCCCGCCCGGGACGCGGCAGAAGATTTCATCCGCCGCATCCGGGAATCGGCCGCCCCGGTGCTGGCGCAAGGCAGAGACGCAGTTGTGCCCATCATCCTGGACGGCGAAAATGCCTGGGAATGTTACCCGCTCTCCGGACGCGAATTCCTGCGGCGTCTGTACGCGGAAATCGAAGGCCAGAAAGATTTTCAGGCGCTCACCATCTCTGAAGCCATCGAACGCGAGCAGGCCCCTTCGCCGCTGCCTTCCATCTTTCCCGGCTCGTGGATCAATGCCAACTTCGATATCTGGATCGGCGCTCCTGAAGACAATCTCTCCTGGGATCATCTTTCTGCTGCGCGGGACTTCTTCGATGCTCACGCGCAAGGCGCTGCGCCCGGCCAGAAGAAGCTCGCCTATGAAGAGCTGCTGATCGCCGAAGGCAGCGACTGGAACTGGTGGTATGGCCCCGAGCATCATTCCGCGAACGGTCCGGAGTTCGACGAGCTCTACCGTAAGCATCTCTCCAATATCTATCAGGCCTTGGGTGCGGCCCCGCCGGATGCGCTGGCCCAGCCCATCGCCGGCAGCTACTCGAAACCCATCTTCACGCCCCAGACTGCCTATATTTCGCCGCGCTTTGATGGCAATCCTGGATACTTCGACTGGCTGGGCGCTGCCACCCATGTTGCGGACCGCCGCTCTTCCTCCATGCATGGCAAATCTTTTCTTCTCGATACCGGCTATACCGGCATCGATGCCGAAAATCTCTACTGTCGCATCGATTTCATGGAGAACATTTCAGAATGGTCTACCTCAGAGACGCGGGTGGTGGTCAGCATCGATTCTGATGCGCACAGCCATGAATCCCACCGGCTCGAAGCATGGCTCTCAGGAGCCACCATCGCCAACTGGAGCTTCAGTCATAACGGCAACGGCGCCGGAAATTCTGCTGGAGAAGGCATCGTGGTGGCCCTGCGGCGCGAGCACATCTTCGAATGCAAAGTGCCGCGCTCACTCCTGAATGTCTCTGAAGGATCTCTCCTGCGCGTGCGCTTCTCCGTGTGGCGTGACCGCCTGCCTCTCGACGCCCTGCCCCAGGAAGGATCAATCGAAGTGCAGGTGGTCTCGGAAAGTGATCTGGCAGCGCTGGCCTATGCGAAGCCGTAAAAAAGCAGCTTCTAGCTGCTAGCTCTTGGCTCTTAGCTCTTGGCTCTTGGCTTCGGTTTTTTGGGATTGCTGCTGGTTGAAGAAAGCTGTTTACTTCACGAGACGTGTAACAGGGCATGACTTCAGTCGTGCCGAAACATTCAGAAAAATTCTGGGCTTTAGCCCCTGCAGATGTGTCGCCTTGATGAATGCTGGTCTACACCAACCCTGAAATTGCTATGGCCTTGCCATCATCGCCTATATGTGGTTTATGGCTTCTGTGGTTTTGGTCTTCCTGGTCCTCCTAAGTACTAAATACTAAGTTCTAAATACTTCGTATTCCGATCACCCGATCTCCCGATCTCCCGATCTAATGTTGACTCAACCGATACCCATAACTTCCGCTGTTGTCCCTGTTTCTTCCCTGTTTTACAGTTCATTCAGGAAAGGCAGGAATCATCATGAAGAAGTTCTTCATCCCATTTTTACTCGTCATCGCCGCAGCCGCCCAGCAGGCCAAACCGTCACCCGCCGAGGCAGCGGTAACCGCTGAACTGAAGCAGCCCGCTACAACCGATGCACCGGCCACGACTGCTGCACAGCCTGCGAAGACTGAAGCCCAGGCAAAGCCGGCGGCGATCCCTGCCCTGCCGGTGGGAACGGCCATCCGCCTCAAGCTGGAGACGCCTCTGTACAGCGGCAGCACCAAGCCCAACAGCGAGTTCTATGGACGCGTCACCGAAGACATAAAACTCAATGACAAAGTCATCATCCCTGTAGGATCGTCGCTTCAGGGACACGTCATGCAGGTCTCGAATCCCCGCCGCTTCAAGGGCAAACCCATGATCCAGCTCAAGCCAGAATCGGTTACCCTGCCCAACGGCCAAAAATACATAATCAGCGCCGCCGTGGTTGACACCAACAAAATCAACGGCACCGATGTAGACGATGAAGGCCGCATCAAAGGTCCCGGCCACACCGACCGCGACCCCATGGAAATCGGCATCGGTACAGGCGCGGGTGCGGTGATCGGCGCCATCGCCGGCGGAGCCAGGGGATCACTGATCGGAGCAGGCATTGGCGCGGGTGGCACGCTGGTCCACTGGCTCACTAAACACAACTATGCGTATCTGCCTGCCGGTTCAGAAATCATCTTCGAACTAAGCCGCCCCATGACGGTGACTGAGTCACATTGATCATTGTGGGTTTTTCACCGCAAAGGACGCAAGGCTAAGGGCCAAAGGCCCAAAAGGTTTAGCTAGTAGCTAGCAGCTATTGCAGCATGTACTCGAACTCGTAAAA
This sequence comes from Candidatus Angelobacter sp. Gp1-AA117, assembly GCA_003223515.1. Lineage (GTDB taxonomy): Bacteria > Acidobacteriota > Terriglobia > Terriglobales > Acidobacteriaceae > Angelobacter. Next base: position 14,109 of record QHVI01000052.1, on the reverse strand, counting down.
GTGCTTCCCATCCACGATCTTGATATCCATCTTGCCGGTAAGCCCGGTAAGCTGGCCTGTGCCTGAATCGGGCACCACCGTGACGCTGAGCTGCGGCGCGCCTTTGTTCATGGTGCCGCTGTGTTGCAGGATGAATGTCCCCGTGCGCCCTTGCAACGTTCCCGTAACCTTCTCAATGGCCACGTATCCGCCTGAGCCTTTTGTGCCGGGATTGCCGCCAAAGAGCATCTGGCCTTTGCTCGTGCCCTCCAGATCACCATGGAACTGTTTGTCGATGATCATCCTGCCCAGGTTTGGGTCGTCACTGGTGTCGTCTTTTTGCGCTGTCAGCTTCACATCGAAGGTTCCGTTTGCATGGCTCATGGCAGCTTCCTTTTTGGTCGATTGGCTCTGTGTGAATCCTGCACACAGGCACAGGCTCACAACAACCGCAGCAACAAGCATCTTCATGTCCTGATCCTCAATCAGAGTTTTATCACAGCGCTGCAAAAAATCGCACCACGGAGTATCACGGAGAAACTAAAAAGAGGAGAGAGAAGCATTCTCAAGGCTTACCGGCAGAATGCTTCGGTGGGTGTAGAGAAGGCCGGGAGGCACATCATGTCGATCGGGGTATTCCCTTTTGCGGGCGGCATGCAGAAGAGTGCTGATGTGAGTTGCACTTCAAGCGCCGATTTTATGAAGCCCAATGCCATAACGTGCTTCCCGGAATTTGTTTTTTCCTCCTCTGCCTCATAGATACTCCGCAAGCCTGGGGAATGATGTGACTGCCATCACACCAATGCGTGAGCCGCGCTTCTCTTGATCATTTTTTCCCGGTGTCTCCGCTGTGGACTTTGCTTTTTGCTCCATCAGCGGCGAGACAACTCCCGATTTCACCCTGCCTTCTCATCTCTCAGTGCCGCGAGGAAAACCCCACCAACGCCAGTCCAGGAATGCAGATGGTGAAGCTCCGCTTCAGGGCTGGAAAGACATTGCGGCTTTCCTGGCGCAACCCGTGAGTACGGCGCAGCGCTGGGCCAAATCCGGCATGCCGGTAAGACGCGAGGGCCGCTACACCACTGCCGACCGTGAAGAGCTAAGCCGCTGGCTGGGCCGCGAATCCCACATGCCCGCTCCCGCCCGCATCGCCACCAACCAAACCGATCTGGCCACAGGACTCAAGGAGTCCATCAAAGCCGCGCACCGCCGCCGCAAACATTGAAATTTCTGGCTCTGCAACCCGACTGAATTTCAGGATAATTATTAGCACTCAGCCTTCAGCCTTCAGCCCTCAGCCCCTGGGCAGTTGCCTAAAGTAACAGGGAAAGAATTCCCGCTGCGGCAGTGAGCAAATGAGAGTCTTCCCGGAAGATCCGGCAAGACTCAGTGAACTTTCTATTCAGTTATCAATGAACAAGCTGTGTCATCAGCCGTAAGGCTTTCCTGTCGTTAAACAAAAAGCCTCCCGGCAGAGGAGGCTTTTTCGGGGAGTTCTGAAATCTAGTTCATGCCTGCGACCGGCGTGCAAGGCAGGCCGCATACGGAGTTGCAGCTATGGTTGGTGGTGGTCCCAAACTGGGGCTTCGAGGCGTCTGTCAGGTTCCTCAGGGTCTCCTGGTTCAACTTCAGCTTGTTCACTTTCATGGCAAAGCTCCTTTGGTGGAGAATCTTAAATCTGGCGGTGATTATAGTCGTCATTTTGGAGAATTCCGCGGGAAAGAAGCAGCCAGCACCAGCCCCTTGAACACCAATCCGGGACTGAGCGCTGGGCGCAAGTGGTTATTGTTTTTCTAAGTACTTGCTAAGTACTAAATACTAAGAACTAAATACTTCTGTTTCCTCAGCGTCATCTGTGTCAAGCGGTAAGGTTTTGGTTTTATCTCGAGTGCTGACTGCTAAATAATCCTTTTTTTGAGGCAGCAGCAATCCCACCGGCAGCATCTCTTCCAGCAACAGCCTCCCCTGGTCCTGAGGACCCAATGACCACTTCCAGAATGACTGCGTGTGTGTTACTGCTCGCTGTGTGTGTTCTTGCCGGGTGCGGCGGATCACAAACAACAGCATCGAATCCAACTCCTTCACCTTCCCCCACAACTCCGCCATCAACGCCGCCCCCTCCGGGCACGCCGCTTCCACCTTCGTTTCCAACAGAATTTGTCTACACCGCTGACGCCAGTACCATCACCAGCTTCAAGATCAATTCTGATGGTTCGCTCTCTGCACCGGTCACGGCAGCCACTGTCGCGCTGCCCGAGATTGTCAAAGGACTGGGAACTTCACTGATAACCAACTCCGGGCTTTTTGCGGTAAATCCGGCCACCGGGGCGCTCCAGCTTCAGGATTCGCAACCGTTCTTCTTTACTGACGCGGTGACTGACATATTTCCCGATCCTTCCGGAGTTACATTCCACGGCAACTCGTCCCTGGCTCTCCATTTCCCTCCACTGAATTCTTTCTCCATTGCCACCGGGCATGTGGCCCTGGTGCAGCAAATCACCGGCGGACAGGGCTGGTTCCAGATGCTGGCTTCCGATCCCGAAGGTAAGTTCGTGTACACAGCGAACCAGCCGGGAGGGAACCTGGTCGGCTTCAATACACTGCTGGCTGTCCTGCCGCGCAATGCAGACGGAACGGTGGTCGGAACTCCGGTGCAGGCATCAGCGCGGCCGATGTGCTCGCAGGGAGTGAGCAGCATCAGCGGGGCGGCCCTCACGGTCAAAGGTACACATACCGTCCTGTATCACATTTGCGCGTTTCCAGATGAACTGGGCTATACCACCATCGATAACACCACGGGAATGATCATCAACAGCGCCAACTTAAGCATTCCCGGAGGTCCATTCCCCCTGCATGCCTCCGAAACCGTGGCCGTGGACCCCAGCAGTACGTCTCTGCTGGTGGTGAATTCAGCCGCGAAAACCGTAGACGTCTATGCCCTCGATCAGAATGGGGTTCCCGGCGCGCAACCGGTAAGCCGCACCGCACCCGGCATGGCTCCCCTGAATGTGCATGTCGATGCGACGGGTCAGTACGTTTATGTGCTGGCCACCAGTTGTGCAACGAATGCCTCAAACCCCCGGCCCGGCTGTTCGGACAATGGCCAGGTGTTTGGGTACAAGCTATCTGGAGGAAACCTGAGCCTGCTGCCCGGCGCTCCGTACAAGGCCGGCCCTTCTTCAACCTCGATGACCATTATGAAGTTCTGACGAACAGCGAAAGGCTTAACCGCAGAGGGCGCAGAGGAAAGCAAGTAAGCCGCGAATGACGCGAGTCAACGCGAGAACGACGCGAATCAAAGAAAAGGTAGTTATGTGTGTGTATTTATTTAGCTGGTTTTTGAATGGCCCGCCGGAAGTCGGGCCGCTGGTGTTTGTCGCAAGGAACGCAAAAGAGATGCTGACAACTCAGTGGTGATCTCCGTCGTGATCGTGATCCCGCGGAATCTGGCCGCGCAGCTCGCCTGAGGGCACTGCCTTAGTGTGGACTACAACGTAGGTTGCGCCAGCCTCGATGGCGCGCGCGACTGTGTCAAAGTCGCCGGGCGCAATGCCCTGGGTTCCTGAGGGCGGCGGCGGGAATTGATTGCCAAACGGAATGTACACAACGTCTCCGGCATGCAGCGTGCCTGTCACCGTTCCTTCTCGGGTGCCGGGACAGAGCGGCGCCGGTGTGGCCGAAGCGGGAGTGTTCCCGGCATTGGTACACAGGAACAGGATGATGCCGCCGTTGCTGCCCGGACGGCTGAAGTGGATGTGCGACTGGATAATGTCGCCATCCAGATTGCTGTAGCTGAGTTCGTATTCAATCGTCTTGCTGGCGCGGTCCACTTTGGCGTGGAAGGTGGCGCTTCCGTTGCTGGCCTGCGACGAGACCACCTGGAATCCGTCACAGTGCGCATGGATTTCCTGAACGGCTGGAGCAACCGGCATGGAAACGACTCCAACGATTACACCGGCTGCCAGGAAGTGAAGAATGGCGTTCATGCAAATGCCTCCTGTCTCCGTAAGCAAATTGAAAGTTTGGGTTGAGTAGGTTAGTTGAGTGGGTTGGGTGAGCGTTCGATTTGCGACCGCAAAACTATAACCGGAGAGTGCGGGTGGTTTCAATTGCTGCAACGACTATTTTTTTACTTACAGAATTCTGGACACGATGGCGTGGTTAGAATCTCAAAGAGTCGGGGGCGGCACTGCAAAACCTTACCGCAGATGACGCTGATGAACACTGATTCACACGGATCGATCCTTTTGATGTAAGCGTCACGAATCCACATCGCATCATGAAGGAAACAGACGTTCACAAAGAAATCCGGGTTTATCTGCGGTGATCAGCGTCATCTGTGTTATCAGCGGTAAGGTTTTAGGGCATCCAAGAGTGAGCGGACGCCCATCGGTAGAGAGAAACACAAGGTCTCGACACTCCCATCACCAAAAACCATGAGTACCTTCTGATAGCCGGTCGGCATGGGCAGTTGTGAATAGATGTAGCGGTAGGCCTCCAGGCATGAACTTCCCCGGGCGGTGATCAGAACCAGCCATTCATCGTTCTCATTGTTCGCAGGCTTTGTCGCCTGGCTGAAAGACTCGGCGCCAGCCAGCTCGAGCAGTTCGCCGGTCATATTGAAGAGGAGAAGCGGATCTGTCCCGGGATTGTGGACGAAGCCGATCATCCTGGGTGCCCGCCTGAACTGGTTCCGCAAAAGCCGAATATGGACACGGTTCCCTTGGATCGTGGCTTTCTCATCCCGGCCCATTGATTCCCGCTGGAGAAGAGTATGTATTTTCTCTTCCAGCGCGGCAGCGGTTTTCAACGCCAGACGGATGGGCGCAGTGACGGTCAGCAGTACGGTCGTACCCTCCGGCATGATTTCTCCCAGCGTCCCTTGCAGGCGTTCCATGAGCCGGAGGACCACTTTGTCGAAGCGCAGACGTGGCTTGACCTCTTTGCCGTGGCCGGTGCCGCGCCGCGGGAGGGTCCGGAGGTGAACGGCAACATGCTTCCGGGCGACGGTGAGGCCGTCCTTTTCCCAGGTTGCCGCAAAGTGTCTGGCGACGGCTTCCATGGCGGTGCGTTCCTGGATGGTCAGATCTCTCATACGTTCTCAGTAAACAGTCTATTTCCTTTTTGTCATCCTGAACGGAGCGCCTGAATAGTGTTTGCTTCACGAGAAACTTTGGCGCGGAGTGAAGGAACCCGAAGTGACTCGCACCACCATGCAGCGTCAGGGAGTTTCAACGACAACGCCTCGTGAGAACTCCCTGCTACTGCATGGCAAAGGAAACATGCTTGCGGCGCGGAGCTCAGAATGACAAAAGATTGAGAGCATCGCTTGAAGGAAACACAAGTCTCTCCACATCTACGCTGGCGCGTAGATGTCTCGAGATGACGGCAACAGGTGAACTGGCGATTTACAAGGGTGGAGGGATTGTACCCACCACGCTAGTGCTCTGACCGCGTGAAACCGGAATTGACCCACCCTGATCTAAATGTGCTCCGATAAGTCCCGAAGGGACGCCTGAAAGTAGCCCGGCATGGAGCGTAGCGGAATGCCGGGTATCCGATCCGAAACCGCCCCAGTCCCGAAGGGACGGCTGACGCATTCGCTTCAACCGAAGGCAGCCTGAATGACCTGATCGCCTCTGCCTGTGGCCAACCGGCGCAATCAGCAAATCTTCAAGTCTTGCCACTGCGCCGGCACTCAGCAGCTTCTCTTTTGGGGGCCAATTCTCCCATCCAGCCTCTTGCAATGCTCCTGAATTCAGCGTATGTTGCTTGCTGTAGTAATATTACTATGATGCTGACGGACGCTGCAATCACGGCAATTACAAATTTTGGCAATTGTGAATGGGGCTGTTCCGCTTCTGAACCGGAACATGGAACAGGAACCGGAACACAAAATGTGTTGCAGGCAAAGCAGTTAACACCATTTGTTCCGTGTTCCGCTTCATTTCAGCCTTTTCACATGTAATAAGTTAGTAAATAGGGCAATCGCCCCCGAACCGCCTCCCAGGAGGCCCCGGCAACGGGTTTCGGTCTTTGACAACTGAATATTGGTTAATCAGCGCCCATCAGCGTGATCAGCGGTAAGGTTTACCTGCCGAACCTTACGCTCACATGGCCGCCATGCGGGATCTTCGATCCGGCTGCGGGAGATTGACTGCGGGCCACGCCGCTGCCGCTTACTTCCAGTTCGATGCCTAGCGCCTGCGCTTCTTCCAACGCGGCCCGCAGAGGCTTGCCGGTGAAGTCTGGGACCACCACGCCACCGGCAACATCCAGCACTACGGTTCCATTGGCGCGAACTGGAGCAACAGGAGCGACGGTACCGGCCGTTTCTGCGGGCTGCGGCGCTGGCGCTTGTGATGCGGCGGTCTGCTTGTAGGCCGCTGCCATCAGCCTGGCATCTGATGTCGGCGGCGCGGCCGGAGCTTCGGGCTGCCCTGGCGGCCCGGCTTCGGCAATAGTAATGATCTGCTCGGCGGCGCCTTCGGCTACGTCTTCGGGTTTCACTTTGGCGCGCAGCAGCAGCCACCTGGGATCCTGGAGATCGACATCATGGGTAACATTCAGATAGGCGAGCACCTGCTGGGCCACACGGGAAAAGACCGGGGCGGCAACCTGTCCGCCTTCATGCAGCCCTACCGGGGAATCCAGCACCACCAGCACCGTTACTGCCGGATTGTTGACCGGGGCAAAGCCGCTGAAGGAAGCAATGTAGTGCGACTTGGAATACCTGCCCGTCGCGGGATCGGTTTTCTGGGCGGTGCCGGTCTTCCCTGCCGTGCTGTATCCATTCAGGATGGCGCTTTTACCGGTGCCGTTGAGCACCACGTTTTCCATCATGTGCTTCATCTGCGCGGCGGTCATGGGCGAGATCACGCGCTTGCCCTCCATCGGATGAAAGGCCACAAGCTGGGCGGTGCTGCGGGGCGCGGTGGTGCCCATCACGATGCGCGAGGGTACGTACACGCCATCATTAGCGATGGTGGAAATCATCGAAATAAGCTGCACCGGGGAGACGCCAATCTCCTGCCCCATGGAAATAGCGCCGATGCTCACCTTGGACCAGCGCGAGACCGGACGGGTGAGGCCGCGGGTCTCGCCGGGAAGCTCAATGCCGGTCTGCGAGCCAAAACCAAAGGCGCGGATGTAGCGGTCAAAGCGCTCTTCGCCCAGGCGCAGCGCGATCTTGATGGCCCCCACGTCGCTGGAGTGCTGGAGAATCTGCGCGACCGTGAGCCCGCCATAAGGATGATGGTCGTGAATGCGCAGTCCATTGACGATGATGGATCCCATCTGGCAGTCGATCACCTCATCAGGATTCGTCAGCTTCTCTTCAATGGCAGCCGCCAGGGTCACGACTTTAAACGTTGATCCCGGCTCGTAGACGTCACTCACGGCGCGGTTCTTCAACGCCTGCACATTGGGAATGCGGAAGACATTGGGATCAAACGTAGGACGGTTGGCCAGCGCCAGCACCTCGCCGGTGTGGGGGTTCTGCACGATGATGGTTCCGGCCTCGGCCTGCGTGTCATGCATGGCCTGCTCCAGTTCGCGCTCGGCGATGTACTGGATCTTCTCGTCAATGGTGAGGACAACATTCTCGCCCAGATCGGGATTTTTCTCCACGCGCCCGAACCAGCGCCGCTTAGCATCCATGGAGATGAGCATGGTGCCGGGCTTGCCTTTCAATCGCGACTCATATTCACGCTCGATGCCGCCCAGTCCTTCATCATCAAGCCCTACATAACCGAGCACCTGCGCCGCCAGTTCATGCTTGGGATAAAAGCGCTTGGACTCCTTCTGGAAATAAATGCCTTTCAGGTTCAGAGCGCGGATGCGGCTGCTGGTCTGGTTATCGACCTTGCGCGCCACCCACGCAAACGCATGCGAGGCGTTCAGGCGGTTCTCGATCTCGGTGGCATCCGCCCTGAGAATTCTTGCGAGAATCCCCGCAGTCGAATGTGTGTCTGGAATTTCCGAAGGCACAGCGAAAACAGAATCGACCGCCATGGACCCGGCAAGCTGGTTACCGTTGCGGTCATAGATATAACCGCGCACCGGAGAAACTTCAATGCTGCGCTGCTGCTGCTTCAGGGCCTGCTTGCTGAAAAAGGCATAGTCAACCACCTGCACCCATACCAGGCGAATACAGATAGCGAGGAACCAGAAGAACAAAAAGCCAGCCAGGATGTAGAGACGGGTGTTCGGGTTGGCGGAACGAGTTTTAGGCAATGGAGTAAATGAGTAATCTGGGCTTGCTCAGGATGACAACGTGAGAAACCTACGCGCTAACAAAAACCACATGGCGGCCCCGGCTGTTTTTCCGGAGTCGCCATCCTTAACACCAACCAATACCTGGTGGGCAAAGCTCATTTTTTTCTTATATCCCGAAGCGAAGCGAGGGAGCCCTATGATCACGAGCATGTGTCGCCCCCTAGGGGGCTCTGTCGCTGTTCTTATCTATTTTCCCAGTGCTTACGCGCTGGGCTAACTTCTTTCGCGCCTGCGGCGCTGACATCGTTCCGCTAGGTGGATACTTTCCTGAAGCGCTTCCGGCCATAGAGTTCCCTCGCTGCGCTCGGGACCAAAAATCAATAAAACAGCTACTGTGCCGGGATCACTGCCACTGTCGAAACCTGCGCGACGATGGGGCTGCCGGGTTGGGCGTCGTTGTCGAGGCGCTGCACCTGGCCGGGGTGCGGCGACTCCAGGCCCATGTGGCGGGCCAGCACGTCGATGCGTCCGGGATCGCGCAGCGAAGCGTCTTCCAGCTTCAGCGTGCGGTTGAGTTCCACCAGCCGGTCACGCTCAGTCCGCTGTGCCTCAATCTGGTAGCCATACTGGATCGAGCGAAAGTGCTGCCAGGCATAGAACATGGTCATCAGGAAGAAGGCCAGCATCACCGCCGAGAACATGCGTATCTCGCGCCTGCGCTGCGGGTCTGCCACCTTGACCAGCCGGGAATTATCGATGGTCTTCTGGAAGTAAAACTCCGGAGTTATCCCGGCGACGCTGCGGCGCACCGGCGTGCGCAGATCGACCGGCGTGATCATTCCCGTGATGTTCATTGCCCCTGCTGCCATTTATGCGACCTCTACCGTTTGTCTCCAGTTGTTTTGCTGGTAAATTGGAAAGTCCAGAGTCTTCGTCTGTTCCTCACGCGCATGTTTTTCCGCGCGCTCTACGCTCTTGATCAGTTCATCAATCGTTGTGCCTAGGTACATAATCACTACTCTCATTTCTCGAGGGCCGAAATTTTTTCCGGGGGCCGCGCCTATTAGCGGGATGAAAGTTTTCGCCCAAGTATCAGGGAGGGAGCGTCTCCCCCGGAAACCGTAAGCGGCAGGGGCTAAAGCCCCGGTCGCTTTTGAACCTGAATCGGCACGACTGAAGTCATGCCCTGTTACTTGTCTCGTAACGACTGAAGTCATGCCCTGTTACCTGTCTCGCAAATTTCAAATTCGCTCTGCCGCGCGTAATTTGGCGCTGCGGGAGCGGGGATTGCTCGCGATCTCTGCTTCGGTGGCTTCCACCGGCTTTTTGGTCAATACCTGGTAGATGCCGGCTTTCGCGCCATCCCGCACTGCGTCTTTCACGATGCGGTCTTCCAGTGAGTGGAAGCTGATGACCACCAGCCTGCCTCCGGGCTTCAGAACCTGGGGCGCTGCTTCAAGCAGCGCCTTCAGGTCGTCTAACTCGCGGTTTACGAAGATTCGGATTGCCTGGAAAGTGCGTGTCGCGGGATGAATGCGTCCGGAGTTTTTCATTGACCGGAGCGCAGCCGATATAACGTTTGCCAGATGAGCGGTAGTTCTTATCGGCCGCGCCCGGACAATGGCTCTGGCGATTCTCCGCGACCTCCTTTCCTCACCGAATTCGTAAATCACATTCGCGAGGTCTTCTTCGCGCATGTGGTTTACCACTTGATCGGCGGTGCGCTCACCCTGCGGGTCCATCCGCATATCGAGCGGGCCTTCCGCCTGAAAACTGAATCCGCGCCCCGGATCGCCGAACTGCAGCGAACTCACTCCCAGGTCGGCCAGGATGCCGTCCGCGCTTGCGGGCGGCGCCAGCTTGCCGATCTCTGCAAAGGAGCTGTGCAGCAATGTGATCTTGGGCTTGCCGGCCGGGTCCGCAAACAACCGCTTGCGGGCCAGCTCCAGCGCCTGCGTATCTTTATCGAGGCCAATCAAATGACCCTGTGGGCCGAGGCGACTTGCGATTTCTAAACTGTGCCCGCCCAGTCCCAGGGTCGCGTCGATACAGGTACCGCCGCGCCGGATTGCCAAAAAGTCGATCGCTTCTTTTAAAAGAACTGAAACATGGCCAACTTCTTTCCTTCCGCCATGCGCTCCCTCGGGAGCTTTGTCCCAGCTTGAATCCTCGTCCGCCACTAGATACCCAGTTCGTCGAGAGTCTTCTCATCGTCAGCCGTGAAGGGGTTTTCCTCGATATTCTTGCGGTAACGCTCGATGCTCTGCACTTCCAGGTACGTCAAATTTCCTACAACCGCTACTTCCCCTTTGATCTCGGCCGAATCGCGCACCAGCGCCGGGATCAGCAACCGCCCCTGGCCATCCATCTCTACCACCTGGCCGTAATAGTTGGTGCGGTTGAGAAACTTTTTCTTCGTGGGATTGAAGTTCGAGAGCCGCGACAGCTTCTCTTCGATCCGCTGCCACTCCTCGAAGGGATACACTTGAGCAACCTTTCCATCCAGGCTGGTGATATAGAATTGCGTCCCGTACTTCTCGTCGATGAGACGCTTGAATTCTGAAGGGACCTTGAGGCGTCCCTTTTCGTCCACGCGAGTTGGATGGTTGCCGCGAAACATGCTTCAACGCCACTGCTAATAAGGAGGTGAAAACGGTAATTGCTTGAATTTCTGGCTCGGTCACCGCTATTTGGGGGTGTTTCTGGTTCATTTGGCCTTTTGCTCTACTTTGGACCACTGACCCCTTGATCGAACCTAACTCTTACCACTTTCAACCACTTTAGACCACATCCTACGCCTAACTGGTTGTGTGTCAAGGGTTATTTTTAAGGTTCATTGAAAATTCTTTACTTGACGCGGCGGCTTTCGGCTGGTTGTGTCCTGTAAAACCGGCGACCACAAGATGTTGTGTTTATCGTTGTGGTTCAGGTGATCGGATCATCGGAAAATGGGGTCACCGGGTCGTAAAAAGCTAGGAAACCCAGGCTTTTGGCTTTTAGCTCTTGGCTTTTAGGCTGAGTCTTGTGGCCGTCAGGCGGGACGTCCTAACGGTTAAAGGTTTTGGTTGTGGCTCGCCACGCTGTGGCTTACGTCCCTTCCCTTAATTCCCGCTAAGCGCCAATTTCGGCCAAGGCTCAGTGCTTTCCCTATCCAGCCAGAGTAGATGCCTCCCTAGACTCGCTAGAAATCAGTTGCCCGGAAGTCGGGCAGTGATTTGTTGGAGGTTTTTTTTGAAGAAGTATTTTGCAGTCGTTTTGATTCTAGGGTTATCGGTACTGGCGGGGGCGCAGGTATCTCAGGCCGGACACGTGGTAGTAGTTCTGGAGGAAAATCACAGTTATTCAAGCGTCATTGGCAGCTCGGCCATGCCTTATCTGAACAGCCTGGCCACACAGAACGCCCTGGCCACACAGTATTTTGCCAACACTCATCCCTCGATCGGCAATTACTTCATGATGACCACCGGCCAGATCATCACCAACGATGATGCCTTTATGGCCACCATCAGCAATGACAATATGGTGCGGCAGCTACTCAGCGCGGGCAAGACGTGGAAGAGCTATGCCGAAGGCCTGCCCTCAGTGGGCTACACCGGCGGCGATACGGGAGCTTATGCCCGCCACCACAATCCGTTCTCTTATTTTTCTGATGTGGTAAACAGCAGCGTGCAGAAGCTGAACCTGGTCCCCTTTTCGCAGTTCGCCGCTGACCTGAACAATGGCCAGCTGCCGAACTTCTCTTATGTGATTCCCAGCAAGAATGATGACGCGCACGACTGCCCTGCAGGCATGTCGAGCTGCACCGACGCGCAGAAACTCTCAGCCGCCGACAACTGGCTGCAGAGCAACATTGCTCCGCTGCTCAACAATCCGGCCTTCCAACAGGATGGATTGCTGGTGATCGTGTTTGACGAAGGCTTTGATACAGACACGGCCTACGGCGGCGGACACGTAGCGATGGTGATGGCCGGGCCGAAGGTGAAGAAAGGATTCAAATCTACGGGACTCTACCAGCATGAAAACCTGCTGCGCACGTTGATGGATGCGCTGGGCGTGAACAGCTATCCGGGGAACGCGGCGTTTGCTGTGGATATGGCAGACATGTTCGGCTCGTCCACCACACCACCTCCGCCATCGCCATCGCCCAGCCCCTCTGGATGTATTGCCGGCGCGGTGGGCGTGACCGTATGCTCACCGGCCTCCGGCAGCACTGTGGGATCGCCAGTACACTTCAGCGCCGCAGCTAAATCCGGAAATCCGATCACGGCCATGCGGATCTACATTGACGGCGTCTCTGCTTACACAATTGCGGCAGCCAGCCTGGACACCAGTCTGCCGGTCTCCTCGGGAACTCACAGCGTATTTGTGCAGGCCTGGGATACAACCGGAGCTGTCTTCAAGACTCCTGTGACGCTGAACGTAGGCTCGGGCACGCCGACGCCAACACCAACCTCGTGCACGGCAAGCGCAGTCGGTGTGACCGTCTGCACGCCAACGGCGGGAACTGCCGTGGGATCGCCGGTGCAGGTGCTGGCGGCCGCCCAAGGCAACGCGCCGATCACCGCGATGCGGATCTACCTGGATTACACCTCCGCATATACCGTGAACAGCAGCACCCTGAATACGTCACTCACCATGGGTACCGGAACGCATTCCCTGATTGTGCAAGCCTGGGATACGACCGGCGCCGTGTACAAGAGCACGCAGACGATTACGGTGCAGTAAGAATCGGGAGATCCGGTGATCGGGTGATCTGTTATCGGGTCATCCGTTCATCGGATCATCTGCTTTTGGCCCTTGGCCCTTTTCCTTTGTTTCGCGGTACACAGATTCCATTTCAGGCCACCTCATTCTGTGTCTTAATCAGCGCAGATCAGCTCAATCAGCGTTCATACAAGCGGTAAGGTTTTGGATTTCCTGAGAGCCAACAGCTAAAAGCCAATAGCCAATCAAAAAAATAAGCCCTGAAGAATGGAACCTTCAGGGCTTTTTTGCCAAGCAATTACAACTGATTATTTTCCGTGCTTGTCGCGGCGGATATCGCGGCGGTCGTGCCGGAGATCTTTCTTGTCATTGCGCGCATCCTTGCGATCGTTGTGGAGATCATTCTTGTCGTGGGCAATGTCCTTGCGGTCATTGTGCAGGTCGCGTTTGTCCTTGTTGATGTCCTTCTGGTCCTTGGCTATATCTTTGCGGTCCTGGTGGGCATCTTTGCAATCGGCCTTGTTGCCTTCTTTGCACTCTTCCCGGTCTTCCTTGATGTCCTTGCGGTCCTTGGACAGGTCTTTACGGTCCCGGTTCAGATCGCGCTGATCCTGGCGGGCGTCTTTGCGGTCCTGGTGAAGATCGCGTTTGTCCTGATGGATATCCTTGCGGTCATGGCGCAGATCACGCCGGTCTTCCCTGCGGTCCTTGCGGTCGTTTTTAAGGTCGGAATTGGAATTGTCAGTAGAAGTTTGTGCAAAGACCGTGGCGCCGAGTGCCAGAACCACGAATGCCAGCAGATGTGTAAGATGTCGTCGCATACTTTAGAAGTCTCCTTTCGTGCTCCCTCTGATGGGGTTACAACCAGTCTGCGGGTATTAACCCTGCCCCTCGGAATAGTTGCATGCGGAAAGAACGGCAAAAAATTACTTTAGTCATTTGTAACTTTTGGCCTGCATTCGGGTTGAATTTAAGATTCTTCCGACGGATAGGTTATTCCAGTTTTTACCGCAGTTTTTACCGCAGTCGGACATGGGACTTGAGTCCCACCCAGAAAAGATGAAAATAGGTATGAGCGACTGCGTGGGCGAAAGCCGAATCTCTGTGGCGCCTGCAAGAGCCCGCACCGCAGTCTGGCTTGGACATCGCATCGTACCCGAAACTGTTGCTCCTCTCAGGAAGCACGCAGGGCAGACTGATCCTGATATC